>JBBQGP010000011.1:0-51628 GCA_038323095.1 Chloroflexia bacterium
CTAAAGCGGCCCGGTTCGTAGCCACGAGCGCGAGATTCCGGCACTTTCGAGAAAATATCCCGAATTTGGGTAAACATGCCGGTATAGGTGGCCGGGTTAGAGCGCGGCGTGCGACCAATCGGCGATTGGTCAATATCAATAATCTTGTCGATATTTTCAACGCCGAGCAGGGTGTCGTGTTCGCCCGCCCGCTCTTTCGAGCCATACAGTATATGAGCCAACTTGCGGTAAAGCGTATCGGTAATCAGGGTACTTTTACCGCTCCCGCTAACCCCTGTAACCGCCACTAATTTACCAAGCGGCACTTCCAAATCAATATTTTGCAGATTATTCTCACGTGCGCCTTTGAGCAGCAAAGTTTTGCCGTTACCTTTGCGGCGCATAAGCGGCATAGCAATTTCTTTAGCTCCGCTCAAATACTGGCCGGTAATCGAACGGGGATTGCGGGCGATTTCTTCGGGTGTTCCGGCAGCAATTACCTCACCGCCGTGTTCGCCCGCGCCTGGCCCCATATCAATCACATAATCTGCCGTCCGAATCATTTCTTCGTCATGCTCGACCACGATTAAAGTATTGCCCAAATTTCGCAAGCGGAGCAAAGTGCTAATCAAACGCCCGTTATCGCGCTGGTGCAAACCAATGCTCGGCTCATCCAGAATGTACAGCACTCCCATCAGGCCGCTACCGATTTGGGTAGCCAGCCGGATACGTTGGGCCTCGCCACCCGCCAGCGTTGAGGCCGAACGGTCAATCGAAAGATAATCCAGCCCCACATCCATCAAGAAGTTTAGCCGCGCCCGGATTTCTTTCAAGACCTGTCGCGCAATCATTACCTCGCGCTCACTCAAAGCTCCTGCCCCGTTTTGATGACCGTCATCGACCCACAAATCGTTAAACAGGGCGGTAGCCTCACGCACGCTCATTCGGGATACTTCCACAATCGAACGGTTTGCTACCGTTACGCTGATAGCTTCGGGCTTGAGGCGCGAACCCTTGCAGACCGGGCAAGCCTTGCCAATCATATATTTTTCGATTTCCTGCTTCATAAAATCGCTACCAGATTCTTTGTAGCGTTTCCGCAAATCAGGAATAACTCCGGCGAAGCCAGCATCGGTGCTGGCACTGCCCCGATGCTTTATCTCGAAAATATCGCCATTCGCCCCATAAAGCAAAATGCCCATTTGCTCCGGCGTAAAACCGCCCAGAGGCTTTTTCATGTCAAAGCCGTAGCGTTCGCCCACCGCCCCTAAAAGGCCGCTCATATAGCTGCTGCTGTACTGGCCGAGCCGATTCCAGGGCAAAACCGCCCCTTCCGCCAAATTCAAATTCTTGTTAGGAATAATCAAATCCGGGTCGAAATCCAGCACTTGCCCCAAACCACTACATTCCGGGCAAGCTCCGTGCGGGGTATTAAACGAAAAAGTGCGTGGCTCAATCTCGCCCACACTTCGCCCGCAAACCACACAGGCAAAATTTTCCGAAAAGAAAAGTTCTTCGCCGTCTATAATTTGAGCCTGGACAATCCCGCCACCCATTTTTAGAGCGGTTTCAACGCTATCGGTCAGGCGGCTTTTTTCGGTAAACTGCCCTTCTTCATCCCGCCGGATAATTACCCGGTCAATTACCGCTTCGATAGAATGTTTTTTGTATTTCTCTAAATCTATTTCTTCTTCAACATCGCGGATTTGGCCGTTTACCCGAACGCGCACAAAGCCAGCCTTGCGAATATCCTCAAAAACGTGCTTGTGTTCACCCTTGCGGTCTTTGATAAGCGGGGCGAGAATCATCAAGCGTGTACCTTCGGGCAAAGCGGCAATTGTATCTACAATTTGCTGGACGGTCTGGCGCGAAATTTCTTTACCAAAATTGGGACAATCAGGGTTAGGACAATGCGGGTGGCCGATACGAGCGAAAAGCAAGCGTAAATGGTCGTAAATTTCGGTAATTGTTCCCACCGTCGAACGAGGGTTACGGCTTGCTCCTTTTTGGTCAATCGAAATTGCCGGGCTTAAACCCTCGATATAATCTACGTCGGGCTTTTCCATCTGACCCAAAAATTGCCGGGCATAAGCCGACAAACTTTCCACATAACGCCGTTGCCCTTCGGCATAAATCGTATCAAAGGCCAGCGAGCTTTTCCCGCTCCCGCTCAAACCGGTAATTACTACCAGTTTATCGCGGGGTATTTCCAAATCTACATCTTTCAGGTTATGCTCACGTGCGCCACGCACAATGATTTTATCGTGCATTATGTAATTGTCCTCTTTATTTTTACTTTACTACCGGGGCAGATTTTACCCATGCAATCGGGCTATCATACCCTTAACCTTAGCACAAAATTTCTATAATGTCAATTGCTTATCGGCTTTTAAACGATTTTCGGCAAACCAACTTTATAACTTGCGTATGTTTTATTAGCTCTATTAATATACGAAGCAGGGTTTCATTTTGCTCAAGCAAATCCAGATTAAATATAACACTCTGGTAAGCCTGCAAAGCACCACATTAATATAGGTATGATTAACAGGCATCTGACATGCTACCATTGTTGTCAATGCTTCACCCGAATTAAAGAAAAAACTTTTAGCATAGATGAAGTTGATGATAAACCAGAAAACCAGAGTAGTTTTTGATACAGAACTACGGTTTACCGTCCAAAAACTACCGTTCACGGCCTACCTTTCACCGCTCGGCTGAAATCATCTTGAAAAGCCTTTAATTTGTGGTTGAATATAAGTAGCTGGTGAAAAATTTAACAACAATTACTGAGCCGTTGATTTTAAGCAAACATAATTAAGCTCTCGCCAGATTTATCGCAAAGAAGCGGTTTTGCCGCAATTATTCACAAGGAACGTGTGAGACGAGAGGAGACAGGAAATGTTGGACACTAAAGTAAATCAGGATATAACGGTACGAATTACCCCCAAAGTTGAAACTTTGTTAGGGGAACTGTGCGTGGCGGTAAAGCATTTTGACGAAAGTTTGGACACTGTAAATTTCTGTGGCGACCATCGCTTTGGCACTTACGCCAACTTCCACACTCACGATACCGCGATGCCTGATATGAGCGTTGGTGATTTGGTCAACTGGGTGAACACTTTTGCCTGTGCCGAAGGGCCGGGATTGGCCCATAGTGAACCTGTCGGAGAAGCTCTGGTCAAGGGTCGCGCCCGCCAGTTGCACGCTATGATTAAGCCACTTGCCACCCGAATTGACGAAATAGCTAACGACCCGTCTTATCGCGGGGTGCATCCTTTCCTTTTTTCGGTAATGGCTCATCCCAAAGTATTTTGGGCCTTCGACGAGTTATGCAGCAAAATGGCAACGCTGGCTAAATAGTTTTGAATTTTAAGTTAGCTTGAATATAAGCATTACAAAAGTTCATTCCCAGAGTAAGTTAATAGGGTGGTCGCTAATTCAAAGGCGACCACAAACCAAAGGCTTTTACATGGGCCTTTGGTTTTAGTTTGTCTTTCCCCAAAATAAAGAGTAACATAAATTTGAATAATTAGTTACTCGATTCTCAGTTCTCAGCACTTGATGGCAGATGCAGAATACAAAGGAGGCCGGAAGATATGGCACATGGACAAGGTCGTCTATCGGGCAAAATCGCACTAATCACGGGTGGAGCGGGCAATATCGGCGAAGTAATTACCCGGCGTTATCTGGAAGAAGGCGCATCGGTAGTAATTACCGGGCGCAATCAGGCCAAGCTGGAAGCTTACGCCGCGAAATTAAGCCAGGAAAACAATTTTGAAGCGACCCGGATTTATCCGCTCGTAATGGATGGGGCGAATACGGCCCAGGTTCAGGCCGCCATGCAGGAAATCAGCCAGAAGTGGGGACAAATCGATATTCTGGTGAATAATGCCGGGTCTGCCGGGCCAAAGCAACCTTTGCACAAAATCCCCTTTACCTCCGCCGAACTGGAAAAATTGCGAGAAGCTGGATTTGCCGATAGCGAAACCTTGCAGATGGCCTTTGGTAACTTGCTGGGCCTAACCTGGAACACTATTCGGGCCGCCTTTCCTTATCTTGCTCCGGCTGCCAGCGTTGTCAATGTTTCCACTATTTTCAGCCGAACCAATTATTATGGTCGAATCCCTTATGTTGTGCCAAAAGCCGCTCTTAACGTCCTGTCCCTGCATCTGGCCCGCGAGTTGGGGCAAAGTGAAAAAGGTATCCGGCTTAACACCGTTTATCCCGGCCCAATTGATAGCGAACGTATCCGATCCGTTTTTAAGGCAATGGACGGACTCAAGGGGCAAAGCGAAGGCTCTACCGCCGAAGAATTCTTTGGGATTATGCGCCTGAAACGGCCTGACCCGGCTAATCCCGGCCAGTTCGTCGCCAATTTTCCCAAAACCTGGGATGTAGCAAACACTATTGTCTTTTTAGGCTCGGACGAAGCTGCCGCCTTTAGCGGTCACGTCTTTGAGGTCACTAACGGGATGGCGGTGGAAGCCGAAAGCCGTAGCAGCTTTGTAAGCCGCCCTGGTCTTAGAATTGTAGATGCCGAAGGAAAAGTTATTTTAGTGGCGGCGGGCGAACAGGTGGACGATGGGTTGGCTTTTGCCCGCACGCAGGCCCGTTGTGGTGCGACTACCCTTTTGGCTTTGCGTTCCCACGATGCTTTAGAGGAAGCCGACGCACAATTAAGCGAGGCCGAACGCCAGAATTTATATTTGATGCACTACCAAATCGATAAAATCGATGAACTCTTAGTTGATATTAAAGCCCGCTTTGGAAAGCTCGACAATGCCATGATTTTGCCCGCTTCGGCCAACGAAACTTACGGCTATTCGCTGCTACAGGTTGACGATGCTACCTGCCAAATTTTTATAGAGCAGGAATTGGGCGGGTCAGTTGTGCTGGCGACGGCTTTGTCGCGCTTCTGGCGCGAGCAAGACCCATCAGAAAGCCCCAAAGTTATTTTTGTGACCAACCCTACCGACCACAACGGCAACGTCTTTTCGGAAGTATACCGGGCCGGAGTCGAGCAACTAATCCGGGTTTGGCGACATGAAGAAGAAATTGACCAGGCGGCAGGCAAGAAAAAATACGCGGTCTGGGCCAATCAAATTATTCGCTACAGTAATGATGAAGACGAGAACCGCAGCTTTGCAGCAGCCTGGGCCGCTAAACTAATGAACGGCGACAGGCGTATTAAAGAGATAAATTTGTATTTGCCCGAAAGAATTACGGATGCAACCGGGGCGCAAAAATCCTCGTTTGGCTGGGCTGAATCGCTTTTTGGCTTGCATCTTGGCAAGGTCGCCCTGATTACGGGCGGCAGCGCCGGTATTGGCGGGCAAATCGGGCGGTTACTGGCCTTGAGCGGGGCTAAGGTAGTGCTGGCCGCCCGCCACGAAAAAGAATTGGTTGAAATGCGCCAGAATATTCTGAACGAACTGGAGCAAATCGGCTACAGCCATCCTGAAAACCGGGTCATGATTGTCGCCAATACCGATGTAGCCGACGAACCCGCGCTGGCCGCTTTGGTCGAGAAAACGCTGGCGGCTTACGGGCGGGTGGATTACTTGATTAACAATGCCGGGATGAGCGGGGCGGAAGAAATGGTGATTGATATGTCGGTAGAAGCCTGGCGATACACCATTCAGGCCAACCTGACCAGCAATTATTCCCTTATCCGCAAAATTGCCCCCCTCATGAAGCAGCAAGGCAGTGGCTACGTAGTGAACGTATCCAGCTACTTTGGTGGCGAGAAATATGTCGCCGTTCCCTACCCGAACCGGGCCGATTACGCCGTATCTAAAGCCGGACAACGCGCTCTGGTCGAAATGCTGGCCCGCTTCTTAGGCCCGCAAATCCAGATTAACGCGATTGCCCCCGGCCCGGTGGATGGTATCCGTTTGCAAGGCAGTGGCGGCAAGCCGGGATTGTACCAGCGTCGCGGACGGTTGGTACTGGAAGGCAAGCGGCTGAACGAGATTTATTCGGCTATTATCGAAAGTTGCCGGGCCAGCACTCAAAACGCCGACGCTTACCTGTATTTGCTGGCGGGGAATAATCCGGCAGAACTACCCGCCGACGCGCCCGCTCCCATGCAAAAGCTGGCGAAAAACCTTAAAAGCAAGTCGGCGGGCGACGGTTCGGCCTACCAATTCTTCATGAACCCGAATATCGCCCGCAAGCTGGTTGCCCGCCTTGAACTTGGCAGCCTTTTGGAAGATACCAGCAAAGCCCAGGAATGGCTCAAAACTTTGCCCGCGCCACCTGAGCCGTTTTTCCCCACCGCCGAAATTGAGAAAGAAGCCGTCAAAATCAAGGAAAGCACGCTGGGGATGCTGAATTTGAACCGGATGCCGACAGAGCAAGATGTGGCTCTGGCAACGATTTATTATCTGGCTGACCGCAACGTAAGCGGCGAAACTTTCCACCCTTCCGGCGGTTTGCGCTTTGACCGTACTGTCACCGAAGGTGAGCTTTTCGGCAAGCCTAGTCCGGGCCGTCTGGAAAAGTTTCAGGGGCGCACTATCTTTATCATTGGCGAACAGATGGAAGCCCAAATCGAGCGGCTGGCCCACGCCTATTTAGATGAGCATCAGGCCGGGAAGCTGATTATTTTGACCAAAACTTTAGAAAAAGCCGAAGAATTTTGCCGCCATTTCGATTATTACGAGCGACGTAATCGCTTTTGCGCCCGCGCAATTGGCGAAGATTTAGAGGCCGGGCTGGACGCAGCGATTAAGGAATTCGGCAAGCCAATTGCCTGTATCAGCACGCCCTTTATGCCTTTGCCCCTAAAACCGCTCGTCGGCAAAAGTGACGACGATTGGGAGGGAACTTTTGATGAAAAGGATTTCGCCGAAGTTATCGAAAACCAGCTAACCCATCATTTTCGGATTGCTCGTAAAATGTCGCTGGTAGATGGGGCGCAAGTCGTTTTGGTAACGCCCGAAACCAACCGCAGCACTGCCCCCGAAGCGTTCGGACTGGCAAACTTCGTCAAAACTAGCTTGCACGCCCTGACGGTAACGGTTGGGGTAGAAAGCGAACGTAACATTCATCAAGTCCCGGTCAATCAAGTAGATTTGACCCGTCGCGCCCGCTCGGAAGAACCGGCCAATATGGACGAGGAAGAAGAAGAATTAACCCGCTTCATTAACGCCGTCCTGCTGACCAGCGCACCGCTCCCCGATGCCGCCACCAGCCGTTACCGCAGCCGAATTTATCGGGGCAACGCTATTACAGTGTAGAGCTGTTTTGGTGGTTTATTATTATTAAAATTAGAAAACCAGACGGCACTGAGGTTGGTTAGCTTAAAAAATAGCGCGAAACGTATTTATTGCCCCGCACCAAATACCGCCATAAAGATTCAGTGCCGCGGGTAATGCCGACCCGCGGGGTTTCGGCTACTTCAAAAAGCGGCAAAGTAATTTCGGGAGAAGGCTCGGCCAGATAAAGATAATCGCTTTGCAGGGAAGTACCGTTTAATTCACCGCTTATCCCGAAAGCCTGACAAAGCTTGCCCGGCCCATTGGTCAAATTGCGGTCATCCAGGCGGCCTTTAAGCTTTTCCAGTCCGCGCCGTTCCCGCATCAATTCTAACCCGGCCACGGGTTGCACTGCCCGGATTAAAGCCGCCGCCGGATAATCTTCTCGTTCCGTGACAACATTCAGCATCCAGTGATTGCCGTAGGTAAAATAAACGTAGGCGTGGCCCGGCGCACCCCACATCGTTTCGTTACGACGGGTGCGCCCGACATAAGCGTGGCAAGCCGGGTCTTCCGGGCCGACATAGCCTTCGGTTTCGACTACCAGCCCTACCGTTTCACCTGTCACCAATACTTTGCCCAGCAAGGCTTTGGCTACTTCCAGGGTTGGTTGTAAATAAAATTCAGGCGGAAGTTTCTTAAAAATAATTTTACCGTTTCCAGCCCGCCTGGTACTTTTCCCACCAGTCGGCAAGTTGAGTTCGGTTCAAATCTTCATCTGAGCCGTTCAAATACTGCTTGGTTACGTGCTGCAATACATCGGAAGCCGCGCCCTGAAATACAATATTGTGGCTGGTGCGGAGCGTATTTACAAAGTAATCAAAGTGCTGACTTTCGCCCAGCATAAAAAGGGCGGCCCGGCTATAAAAAGCGGCTTTGCGGCTGGCGGCCCAGGCATTCCAACGCCGTTCCCATTCCGTCTGATTTTGCGCGGCCTCTGCGTCTTCGTTAGGTTTACCTTTGTTGTAAGTCGCGTCCGCCCCACTTTGTATATCATGCAAACTTTTTATCAGGGCAACGCGGGCCTTCTCATCTTCGGTAAACTGGGTTAGCGTCGCACGCTGTGTCCAGCCATCCAGCAGCCCGATTTCCACCAGACAATGCTCGAAAAATCTGTCCGCGCTCTGGTAATTCAACATACCGCCCAACTCCTCAACTTTCTAGCAAGCTGATAATACCAATAATACCATATCTCGCCCGGCTTGAGCGATTGCCTTTATTATAACGAATTGGCCCAACCTTGCAACTTTTTCGCTATTTAACGAATTGACCAAATCTCAGATTGCTGCTTTGAATTTGGATACAAGAAGATTTGAATCTTTGCTTTTTGAAAAAACATTACCCTCGCGAGAATATTTTTTTGAACATTCGTAAATCGTTGGCGGTAAAGGTGCGGGTCAGAATTAAAGATGTTATGTAAAGTAAGCCACCGACAGGAACAGTTAGCAAGAAATAATTAAGGCCAAAAACGGCGGTTAGCAGGAATAACCCGGCTATCATTACCAGCGAGGCTAACAAAGGCCGCCATAAAATCTTCCAGAAAGGGACGCTGCCCAGTTCGCGCATAGCAATTGTGGAAAACGGCACAAGCATAAAAAGTTCGGAAACAATCGTCATCGCGCTGGCGGCATAATAACCAAACAGGGGCATCAGCAACAAGTTCAGCCCAACATTGACGCTGGCGGTAACTATTAGGGCCACCGTTATCAGGCGTTGCTTGTTCAGGGCAATCAAAACGTATTGGGTCAGGCCGTTGACGTAGCTAAAGGGCAAGAACCAGATTAGAATTTGCAGACAAACCGCCGCCCCTGGTAAATATTCCGAGCCGCCCAACGCCCCGATTAAATCGTGGGCGACAAACATTACCCCCGCCGAAATTGGCAAACCAATAATCAATAGCAAGCGCAAGCCTTCGGTATAGGCCCGTTTGAGTTCAACCTTGCTGGAACTGGCGTAGCTGGAAAGAAGCGGGAAAAGGGCCAGCGTAAAGGCCGACGGAATAATCAGTACGGCATCTACAAACTTATAGGCGGCATTATAAAGCCCAACTTCGGTATCGCCCTTAATCGCACCAAGTAGCAAGGCATCCGATTTGAACAAAATATTATTCAGCAAACTGTTCAAAACAAGTGGATAAGACAAGACCAGCAAGGTACGGGCCAATTTCCAATCGTAGGCGTGGCGGTAGCGTGGCTTGAAGATTTCGCGGCGAAACAAAACCGCCAGAGCCGCCGCTGTAATGAAATTGACCACTACTGATGCGCCTGCCAGCCCAACTACACCCCAGCCCGCCAGCAACGCCCCCAACCCGAACGGCACGCGAATAATCGCGGTCATAATCTGGATGGCCGCCAGAAATTCGTATTTTTCGTAGCCCCGAAAAATCGCCGTCATAGTCGAGGAAAAACTGCCGGGAATAAAGCCAATCAGCAAAAGACCAATCGCCCAGGCGGTATCGCTTGCCATATTCCCGGTCAGGCTAAAGCCGCCAATCCAGAGCATCGCCGCTGGAAACGCCAGCACTGCCGTTCCAAAGCGGGTGAAAAGCATTGTGACATAGTGGCGGTTGGCATTTTCAAACGAACGGTCACGGGCAACCTCGCGGGTGATAATGGTTTCAAGGCCAAAATCGGTCAAAGTCGCCAAAATCAGCCAGGTCGTCACCGCGATAGTATAGCGGCCATTGCCATCCGGCCCAAGCAAGCGCAAGGAAAACAGGGCAAACCCGAAATCTAGCCCTTTGCCCAAAAGCTGCGCCAGTAGCGGAGTCAAGCTATTCTTGGCAACGCGCCGCACCGGGTGACTGTCGGCATCCTCGCGGTAAAAGCGTCCCCACGCCAAAGCCACAAAGCCCATTGCTATCGCCGCCAGCGACAAAAAGACGGCGTATAATCCCAGCGTAAAGGACATAGGATTATAGCGGAAGTACAGCAAATAACGCCCACCCGCCGGGTCGGGCGTTATTTGCACCGCACGCCAGTTTTCAGAAGTAGGTTTTACCTTTAGCTCTTTACCTTTATTTTTATTGCCTTGCGGGGCTTGCTCAGGGCCACCCACAATTACAGTTTCATCGTTATACACAGTGGCCGACCAGCCGGAAGCGTAACGTTGAGCAAAGGCCAATTCAAAGGCTGGGCTATTGGGCGAAGCAATCAAATCAATTCTCACGGTTCGCCCGTTTTGAGTAATCTGTACCGGGGAGTAACCTATTACTGCTTTGGGAGGGTAGGGCAATTTATTAGCGTCGGCCTTACTATCCAGTGCGCTAATTCGCAAGCCATACGGAATATTGGGGGGAGCTGGCACAAAGCTAACTGATTTATCTTCGCCAAAAGTGCTTACCAGGCGCGGGAAAAGCTGCGGCCCGGCAATTCCTGCCCCCAGCAGCACCATGACCAACAAGTAAAGGGTTAGCTTTAAGGTTCGGCCTAATCTGGCCCGCTCTTGCACAATCGCGTAAACTAGCCCCCAGGCCAGAGCCACCCCGGTAAAAATCAGGGGCAGCACCCAGTTTGCCGCGAGAAACATCAGGCCAACCACCAGCGCGAATAGCCAGCGTCCGGCCCATTTCTTCCCGGCCAACAGCCACATTCCAAAGGGCAACCAGGCTAAAGCCGCCAAAATTGGTGGTAACAGCCCGCCAATTGGTAGCATCAGCAAGGGGATAAGCCAGCCCGCGTATCGCCAGCGTCCCCATTTGCGGGTTAGTAAAAGCAACCCCAGCCCAAAAAGCCACAAATGAACGACCATAAATAAGGCCAGTCCATTGCCCGGAAAAACATAATATAGCAGGGAAAGCGGGTAAAACAAAGGGGCAGAACTATCGGCCAAAATCGCCCGCCCGCCCCGATAATCCGGGCAGGGCGTAACACAGTAATTATTGGAAAAAGGCAATTGATTTTGGGCTGAACTACCTCCCCGGTCATACCAGAGCGGTACTTGAAAACTGCGAACTATTTCCCGTCCGGCCAACCAATCCGGGTAAAAATTATCGCTACTCAAATAAGGCCCGTAAATATAGGAATTCAGGTAAGCCTCGCTCAAGGCATTAGGCAAATTGTTAAGGTTTAGCGGGTCGTCAAATTCCGAACCGGGATTTAACGAAGGTAAATAATAAACTAGCGAAAAAAGCAGCAAACCCAGAGCCGCCCAAATGAACGAGCGAGATTTAGCTTTTGGGCCAGACGCGCCGGGTATTTTTGGTGTAAGCAGTCGCAAAAAATAACCTTTCGAGTTTTAGTCCAAAATTCCCTGAAGCATTTCGAGGGTTGGCTCAATCAAAACGGTATAATGATTCGCTCCCGGTACTTCGATTACTTTTGCCCCGCCGCCAATACCGCTCGTCATAGCCTGAATATGTTCAGGAAGCAAAAAAGGATTGGCAATGTCGCCAACCGGGGTAGGAGCGCGAATAATCAGGGTCGGTACTTTGATTTGAGGATAAAGCGAAACACTGGTTTTATAATACAAGCCGACGTTTGCAATTTCGCTATGAATCGCCGTTTTGCTAACTTTGGACATTACCCCGCCTTCCACTTCTTGACAATCATAACGATAGGCCCGGTCTACCGCTTCCGTCCATTCCGGGAAAATCCGGGCTTGCTTGAGCGGGGCAATATACGAGTCATAATCCGGGTAAACTTGCCCAAGCCGCGAAACCGCCGGAGCAATTGCTTTCCCGGCATCTTCCGAAAGACGCGAACCGCCATCTATTAGCGTCAGGCGGCGCACCCGTTCAGGATAGCGGCTGGCGAAAATTGTGCCGATATGTGCGCCTAAAGAATGACCGACATAATTTACCGGCTCACGCACGCCCAAAGCATTGAGCAAGCCGAGCATATCCGCCGCATCCGCCGCCACGTGATACGGGCCATTGGCGGGTTTATCGCTATCACCCCGTCCGCGCATATCTGCAATTATCAAACGAATTGGCGCGGTGCTAAGTTGCACTAAACCCTCGGCGATTACCTGCCACCAAACCCGATTAGCGGTCAAGCCGTGTACCAGCAAAAAAGTATGTTCGGGCGCAGCCAAAGGCGAACCCCATTCACTAACCGCCAGCATCAAACTTTGAGTTTGGGCCGGAACATTATTCCAGGCCGGAATATTACTTTCGATAGTTACAAGTTGATTGTTAAAAGCTGCCGATTGGCTCACCTCTGGCATATATACTCCCCATTTTGTTTGGTTTTACCCTAAATAAACTAAGATTACTACAGGTTTTCTACTATTTTAACACTTCTTTAGCAAGCTGTAATCAAAACGTTACATCAAATTTAGCAAAATCTTTTGATTTAAATACCTATTACCTGTATACTATTTCCTAGTACCAAAGTCAGAGCGAGTCCTATTACCAGTGAGGTTTCCACTTAAACCGTGGTACAGGATATGCAATATTACAATTGTGTTAAGTGTGGTAGCAGAAATGAAGAAAAAGTCCTAGTACCAAAGTAATATTTTAATATTTATTTAATAGCATTTTTGAGTTTTATAGTTTAGAATAAAGTCATAGGACTTCTGGGTAGCGTGTATAGTAGTTTCAAATTAAGGGACTGGGGAGTAATGCGATGGAGCAGTTAGGTGATAGTATTTATAGCAGCCCAAACCTGAATGCATTGCTGGTGGATTGTCACAATATGCGGATTAACGACGTAATCCAGCTTGACCAGCTTTTCGGGCGTATCAAATTATACAGCTTCAAAAGTGGCACCAAACCTTATTTACTAATAAATATTCAGGGCGCAAGACTTGACCGGGTAGTTTCAGAGTATTACAGTCGCCAGGTTTTGAATGTTTTGCTTGAATATGTTTCCGGCATTTCTTTTTACAATGGGAATGAAGCTAATAGTATGGTTGGGCTGGCGAAAAGAGCTGCTCCCTCCCGCTATCAGGATAAAGTAGCTATATTTTCTAACTTGATAGAAGCTGTTGAAGATTTGTGCGATTTGCAAGGCTTGCCGGAAGTACCATTCCCGCAGGCAATTCAGACCGCCGGACGAATGGATTTCGCGACATTGGCTTTTTAGCCTGATGTAACTCGGGTTTCTCTCGAATTAAAAATGGCACTTATAGCGTAACCTTTGAAAGGTTACGCTATATTTTTTAACCAAGTTTAATATTAGGAAGGAGCCATCTGGCCTGAAGCCACTACTGCCCGATTACGACCTGTAGCTTTAGCCTCATATAGGGCAGCATCGGCGGCAGCAATCACTAAGCTTGGCTCGTCCTTAAAATCTGGACTACTGGTAGCGATTCCTATACTTAGCGTTATAAATTGGCTTACTTCGGAATAGGCGTGGGGTAGACGTAAATTGCCAAGTTCAGCCTGAATTTTATGAGCAACCCCCAAAGCCCCGGCAATATCGGTATCAGGCAAGATAATCACAAACTCCTCACCACCGTAGCGGGCCACCAAATCGTTTATCCGGCTCACCGCGCGACTAATTCCCTGTGCCACCATTTGCAAACATACATCCCCGGCTTGATGGCCGTAACCATCGTTGTAACGCTTGAAGTAATCCACATCGCACAGTAATAAAGTAATAACTGAGCGTGTTGACAGGCTCCATTGTTCCTCAAGATACTGGTTAAAGCGGCGGCGGTTTGGAATTTGGGTCAAATCGTCTAGCACCGCCAACCTCTGCAATTCCAGATTAGCTTTATGCAGAGCAGTTTCAGCTAACTTGCGCTCCCGAATTTCAGCTTGCAATTCGCGTTGTAAAATATAAATCATAAGATGGGTATTGACACGAGCCAACAGTTCCTCCACCTGAAAAGGTTTGGACACGTAATCAACCCCACCGACTTCGAACCCCTTTAATTTATCTTCGACGTTGGTTAAGACAGTAGTAAAAATAACTGGCATATTACAAATTTGTGTATCTATTTTCATCTGGCGGCAAGTCTCGAAGCCATCAATACCCGGCATTTGCACATCTAGCAAAATCAAATCAGGGCGAGCGAAACGCGCCCTTTTAAGACCAGTTTCGCCGTCACGGGCGGTCAACACCTCGTATCCCGCCGCTTTAAGATGCTCCGAAGCCACCTTCAGGTTAGTAACATTATCGTCAATAACCAAAATCTTACTTTTTACTGGTTCGGCTAATCGCATTTGTTTACTCCCCACATCTACGAAGTCAGACTAGCAAGACCTAATTCCAAATAATGCCTTACTAATTCTTGTATTTGCTCATCTTCAAAGTTCTCGGACAATTGATATATTCTTCGGGTAAAAGGTTGGTATTCTGGCGACAACTTTTCCAGATAAAGAGCCTGTTGCTGGATACGTTCCATGTTACCCAAACAAGCCAATTCATATAAACCTTCCAACTCACTGGTTGGCGGCGGAATTAGCGGCATCGAGAATTCTGCTTCAACAGGATTATAAGTGGCAGCGTCGTCGCCGGATTGGGGCTGATAAACCCATTCCAAATCAAGATGTTTTTGCAAGGCGGCAAAAACTTTAGCCAATTCCAAAGGTTTGCTCAAAAAATCGTCACAACCTACCTTGCGGCTTTGCTCCTGGTCAACTTCCAGGACACTGGCCGATACTGCCAGCATTGGTATTTGTTCCAAACTCGGCAATCCTCGAATAATTGCTGCCGCTTCAAAACCCATCATTACCGGCATTACCAAATCCATAAATATCAAATCCGGGTTATGCTGTTGAGCTTGTTTAACTCCTTCTTGCCCGTTTTCTGCCAAAATAATTTCAAAGCCCAAAGGTTCTAGCAAATTAAGCAAGACCAATCGGTTTTCGGGTCGGTCATCCACTACCAGTAAGCGGCGACGCGGCCCAAGATAGCCCTGGATTTCTTTGGATGGCTCCTCCGATACTATTGAGCCGCCAGATACGAAATCAATTTCAAACCAGAAAGTGCTACCCTTTTCCAGTTCGCTTTGCACCCTAATCTTACCACCCATCAGCCCGACTAAATGATGACTGATTGCCAAACCTAGACCAGTACCCATCGTGCGTTGACGAGCATCTCCGGCTTGCTCAAAAGGTAAAAAGATTTTGTCTAACTGGTCGGGCGCAATTCCAATCCCGGTATCCTGAACTTCAAAGCGCAGTGTCACCGAAGGCAAGTAGCCCGAATTGGGGCTTTTTTCGGTGGGAACAGTTCGCACATTAAAGGTTACTACTCCCCGTTCGGTAAATTTGACCGCATTACCTAAAAGATTTAACAAAATTTGGCGCAAGCGTTTCTCATCCGCCAAAACCGTTAGCGGCAAATTTGCTTCGGCCTGACAAATAAAACGAATACTTTTCTGATGTGCGCTCATCCCAATAATCCCGGCTACGCTTTCTATAAAAGCGGGCAAATTAATTGATTGGGGAACAATTTCTAATTTATGAGCTTCGACTTTAGCCAAATCCAGAATATCGTTTATCAAAGTAAGTAAATGATTGCCACTTTCATAAATAGTGTGCAAACCGTCTTTTTGGACATTAGTAAGGCCAGAATTCCGGCTTAAAATTTGGCTATAACCCAAAATACCGTTGAGAGGCGTTCGTAATTCGTGGCTCATATTTGCTAAAAACTGGCTTTTGGCTTGATTAGCCGCCTGAGCCTGATTTTTAGCGTTTTCGGCCTGGGTCATGGCAATTGCTAATTCATGAGTACGCTCATTTACCTGAGCTTGCAAAACCCGGTTACGTTGCTGAACACTAACGATGCGCCAGCGAAAGAGGCCACCTATAAGGGCTAGTAATCCAATCACGGCTAAAATACGAAACCACCAGGTTTGCCACCAGGGTGGAGCGATGCTAATTTGTAGGGCAACTTCGTTATCGCTCCAAACGCCGTTACCGTTGCTACCCTGCACCCGAAAAATATAATCGCCCGGTGCCAAATTGAAATAATCAATCACCCTTCGGTTACTGCTTACCTCGCTCCAATCATTATTCAAGCCTTGCAAAATATAACGATAGCGGTTATTTTCCGGCTTGGCATAACTTAAAGCGGCGAATTCAAAGGTCAAAAAATTTTGGTCATATTCCAGCTTTAATTGTTTAGTATTCCAGATGGGTGATTTTAGAAGCGACTTTTCGCCAACTGTCACCGAATTATTAGCTAATTGCAAATCAGTCATAACTACTGGTGGTTTATAGGTACTTTGGTGAACATTTTCGGGGAAGAAAGCGGTTAAACCGTTTTCCCCACCAAAAAACAGCTGACCGTTTTCGGCTTTATAATAAGAAAAAGGGTTAAATTGATTGCCTTGCAAACCATCGTCCGCAAAAAAACTTTGAAAAGCTTTGGTTTGTGGATTATAACGGGACAGACCTTTAGAGGAACTGCTCCACAAATTACCCTGTTGGTCGGCCAGCAAACCAACTAAATTATTATTGACTAATCCATCTCTCTCGGTAAAAACTTTAAATTTACTTTTGGCAATATCAACCTGAATTAACCCACCACTGCTGCTGACCCATAAATTGCCGAAATTATCAGCAAAAATACTTCTAATCAAGACATTTGGAAAGCTATTCTCAGCATTAACATCGCTGTTGTAGCCGCTAAATTGCCCGGTTTCCTTATCCAAATGGATTAAATAACCCTGTCCACCAACCCAGACTACCCCATCTGGTGCAACATAGACAGTTTGACCATCCATTTTGTGTACATTTGTCAACTCGTTAGCATGAATCGGCAGCTTGCGAGTAAATTGTTGAGCTTTATAGTCAAAATAATAAAGAGAATCGGGGGATAGTATCCAAAGATTCTTTTGAGCGTCTTGAGCCATTGCCTGAATTTGCAAAAAACGACCAGCATTGGGGCGTTGGATAATATCTTCTGGTTGAAAAAGCTGGAACTGTTCAGTTTTAGGGTCAAAGCGGTAAAGACCGTCAATCCCGTCAAACCACAAATTACCCTGCTCATCCGGGAAAATCACCGAAGTAGCTATAATTTCGGGCGGAAAAGGCGGTACAGGATGGGGGTAACTGTTATAGCTTTTGAAAGTATTATCCTGCGAATTAAAGCGGGTAAGCAAACCGTTAGAGCCGAGCCAAATAATATTAGTGTTTGGCTCGGCATAAATCGCTTGAAAAGATTCCTTGAAGAAGCTTTTTGGGTTGAGTGGGTCACGACGATAAAACTTGAATTGAGCCTGGTTTCGGTTAAGAATATCCACTCCCTTACCGTTCATAGCAAACCAAACCAAACCTTCTTTGTCCTCAAATATGTCTGAAAAAGCACCAGCGTTCAAACTAAAAGGATTGCCGGGGTCGTTAGCATAATGCATAATAAATTGACGGCTCTGGGGGTCAAATACATAAACTCCATCGTTATCGCCTGCTCCCAGCCATAGCAAATTGTTGGCATCCTGATAAATTCGGATAAACAAACCCGGAATAGAGCGGCCTGCTTTACCAGAAAATTGGCTGAATTCAAGCAAAAAAGGGCTAATCGAATGGTCTTTGCTATCGAAAAAGTATAGGCCCTGGCTGCTGCTCATCCATAGATTGCCCTTTTTATCAACGACGGCATCGGTCAGGTTTACAGGCGGGTTATTGAGAGAAGCTTCGGCTTTGCCCAAAGAACGAGGCGGAGCATAACAAGCTGTTTGTCCGCTTTGAATATCATACCTAATTGTGTCACGAGCTAAAAGCCAAATTGCGCTCGAAACGTTATCGGCGATTATGCGCCTTAAATGGCCCGTTTGCTCGGCGCAACCGCCGAGTTTTATCGCCATAAAGTTATTGGTTTGGGCATCGTAACGGTAAATTTTGCCTTCTTCCGTACCAACCCATAATCGATTAGCATTATCCAGTACCATCGTATTGCCAGCGAGGGCATAATGGCTGAATTGCTGGGTAAGAGTATCCAAACGGTCAACCGTTCCGCCACGAGTACCAATCCACAGATAGCCCGCCGGGTCTTCCAATACAGCTATAAGGGTATTATGACTTAATGAATTAACATCGTTTGGATTATTTTTGTAAGTAACAAAGCTATAGCCATCGTAACGTACCAGTCCATTTAAAGTAGCCAGCCAGATAAAACCGCGCTTATCCTGTACAATATTTTGAACGCTATTATCGGGTAAATTATTTTCGATACTCAAATGCCGTAGTCGGGGAGAAGTTGGCAAGCCCGATTTTTCAATAGTGGAGGGGAGTGAGCCAGTTTGAGCCTGACTAAAATCCAAAGAAGAAATCAGGCTAGTTAGTAGTAAACCCATCAGAACTATAGGTCGCCATAAACCTGATTTATTCAAAACAAATTTGGGGTGGTAGCCTAGAAATTGAGTAAGTTGCCTCCAAAATTTTATTAACATTGCTACTTTCTCCGCAAGAGTAAATTAAGGTTTTGCGATAATCCGGCCAGCAATTTGGGGCTACAGGAAGCAATTCTATTCCTGACTTACCCAAAATCGGGTTTACTATGATTAAAAATAATATTATAAATACTTGCCAGGCTTGAAAGACTATAAAATCTTTAAGTAATATACAAGTATTATCAAAAAATTTAACGTTTCCAAGACTTTCTCGATTATTTATATTTTTCATAGTAAAGGTTAAACCTTACAAGCAACCTTACAAAATTTGACCACTTTCAAGCTTTGGACGGTACTAAAGTAACAAAAATTTTGGTTTCAAAATTTCAGATAAAATATAAATTGTTAATCTATTTGTAAACTATTGTGTGATATGCATCACCCTTCTTTGATTTTTTCCCGGTTAAAATATCTTAAAAGAGTTAAAAACATTTCAAGCTCTTTAGTCAGACGCAAGCTAAAGAGAAAGGCCATTCCAAATGTACAATTTCTGGTTTGCTATAGAAAATCAAGCGGCTCTACTGCCGCTTAAAAGAGCAATTGAACGACGTGAAATAAATTCTACCTGGTTTCCAACGGCCAGGGAGACCCGCCCTTTTCAAAAATTACTTTCGGCGGTTAGCCCTGCTACCCAGGCCGATGCCCTGCTGTATGCCTCACAACGCGCTCCCCTGCCCCCCGCCAGCCTGACCCGCAAACTACCCACACTGGTTTCGCTGGATTGTAACGCTGCCTTTAATAATAAAGTGCTGGAAGAAGCGCGACGAGTGCAGCCCGCCGGGTTTTTGGTCTGGTCGGAATGGGCGCGAAAAGAATTAATTCATCAGCTAAAAATCGAGCCAAGCCGAGTTCTTATGGCCCGCTATGGGGTAGATTTAGCAGGCTGGGATGCCGCCCGTAGAAATTTTGAACAAGCGCGGGCGCATAAAACCGGCTTGCCCGAAAGAATACGGTTGCTTTTCGTTGGAGATGATTTCGCGGGATTGGGCGGGGAAATGTTACTGAATTTGCTGCGGGGTAATCCTTTGCTGGCCGAAGAAGTCGAGTTGCATTTGGTGGTCAATCATAAGACGGCAGCTCAATATCTTAATCCGGCTTTTTTGCCCGATTATGTTCAAATCCAGGTTTATCCTTATAGTAGTAACGAACCAAGCGAATTGTACCTGAACGCCGATATACTGGTGTTGCCTAGCCAAAAACCGATTAGTCCTGCGCTGCTGGCGAAAGCTATGTCCGCCGGACTTCCCATAATTGCCTCTCGTACTGGGGGATTACCCGAATTGGTGCAAGACGGACAAAATGGTATACTAATCGAACCGGGCGACCAGCTTGGGCTGCTAACGGCCTTGCAGCGTTTGATTCAAGACCCGGCCTTGCGCTACGAACTGGGCGAAAACTCGCGGAAAATCGCTGTAGCCGAATTTGAAGCCAGCCAAAATGCTCATAAAATTCTAACTTTTATGAAGCAATTAACCGCCGAGGCTCGGATGCGAGGAAAAACCCGCCTCACCCTTGCGCCAGCTTACATCAATTAGCCTTACAGAGAAAATTTGACCTTATCCAAAGGATTAAGAGAGGAATGATTTATGTCAGTCGAAGAGCCTCAAATTACTAGCAACCCCGCCAAGCCCACTGCTGCCGATGGCTGCGGGGTAGATTTAAGCTGGCTGGAAGGCCGTGAAATCAAGCGAATTACCAACGATTTGCAAAATATAGTTATCGAGTTTGAGGATGGGCTAATCTTTAAGGTGCAATCCCTCAGTTACAAAGGGCAACCTTTTCTATCATTTAATCCCTATCAAGACCCTGGAGTCTAATCTTTGAGTAATTGTTTTCAACTAATCTAGTACAAGCGTCGAAGAATTTTCGCTCCCGGGCAATTTAATCGCCCGCGCTCCATAAGCGGCGGCCAATAGTTCAGGGGTGAAAACTTCGGCGGGGCGGCCCAGTGCAATCAAACGGTGGTTAATCAGGGCAAGTTGGTCGCATTGTTGGGCGGCGGCGTTCAAATCGTGGGTTGCCATCAAGATAAGCTTGCCTTGTTTTTTTAGCTCTTGCAGCAAATTCATCAAAACTTCCTGAGTAGTAGTATCTACCCCGGTAAGCGGCTCATCCAGCAAAATAATATCACCTTGCTGGGCCAAAGCGCGGGCCATAAAAACGCGCTGCTGCTGTCCGCCTGAAAGCTGGCTTATCTGGCGGTCTTGATAGGGCCACATTTCGACCTGTTCCAGCGCGACCTTGACTACCGCATAATCCACTTTAGCGGGTCGGGCCACCCAACCAATCCGGCGGTAACGACCCATCATTACCACATCCCCGACGGTTACAGGAAAATCCCAGCGTATCTCCTCTTTTTGCGGCACATAACTCAAACGCTGGCGGGCCTGCTTCAAGGTCTGCCCCTCGATTAAAACTTGCCCACTCGCCCGAATTATTCCCAAAATACTTTTCAACAAAGTAGATTTACCCGCACCGTTTGGCCCAAGAATACCGATTAGCTGCCCACCTCTTAGCTTGAGCGTTATATCTTGCAAAGCCAGCTTGCGTCCATAGGCAACGGTTAGGTTGGAAATTTCGAGCAAGGCCGAAACTGTGGCCGGGGCAGATTGTGCTTCACCCGTTTTATTATTGCCAATTCTCCCGTCAAACATTTCCGATTTTCCTTTAATATTTCTTACTTGGTCTTCCAGGCGGCTACCCTCTGTCGATATTATCAGCTCTAATCTGTCCCGTCAACTTTACCCAAAATCCGGGCTTTTCCAGTTGAAAATTCTGCTATAATCCTGATATTGAGTTGGGGAGAAATTTTTCAGACCACACAGGATTTGAACCTGAACGAAACAACTGCATCATAAGAGGTATCTAGTATGCTATGGAATGATTTTTACCGACCTGCTAATCTGGAAGAAGCTTTGGGTCTAAAAGCCGAACTTGGCCCAACCGCCAGATTTATCGCGGGTGGCACTGATATTATTATTGACCTTGACCGGGGACGGCAAGCAAGCTGTCACCTGATAGATTTGAGCCAATTAACCGAATTACGTTTTATCCGGGCAGAAGCAGGCGGCCTACGAATTGGCGGTGGCGTGACCCATGCCGAAATATTGGGTAGCCCTGAAGTACGCGCAATGGCGGGAGTGCTGGCTCAGGCCGCGATAGAAGTTGGTGCGCCCCAAATTCGCAACCGCAGCACCCTGAGCGGCAATATTGTAACCGCCTCCCCCGCCGCCGATACCGTCCCGCCCCTGCTGGCTCTGGATGCGCGGGTAGAATTAGTTAGCCAGCGCGGGCGACGTGAAATGCCTCTGACCGAATTTATCATCGGCTTTCGCAAAGTCGCTCTGGCCGAAGACGAACTGCTTTATTCTATTTTTATTCCAGGGCCGCAGGGCGAACGGCGCGGCGCGTTCCTGAAACTGGGCTTACGCAAGGCTCAGGCAATCTCAGTGGTCAGTGTCGCCGCCTCGCTGGATGTAGACCGGGAAGGGCGGGTTTTGCGGGCCGGGATTGCGCTTGGCTCGGTGGCGGCCACCCCAATCCGCCTGCCAGAAGCCGAAGCAATTTTAACCGGGCAAATTTTGACGGAAGATTTGCTACAAGCAGCAGCCCTCGCCGCTCAAACTACCGCCAGCCCGATTACCGACGTTCGGGGTAGTGCCGCCTACCGAAAAGCAATGGTCAAAGTTTACACCGCCCGCGCCCTTCGCTACATTCTGACCAACCAAATCCCTACCCCCTCCGCCGACCCCAACGTCTTTTTACAAGTATCAAGTATCAAGTATCAAGTATCAAGTCAGAATTCGGAAGTCGGAAATATGAAGTCGGAACTAAGTAACAAGTTTCAAGTTTCAAGTTTCAAGGAAATTCCAGCTCACAACAAACAACTCACAACAAACAACTCTGCCTTCCCCGACAACCTTTCAAGTGTTACCCTACAGGTGAATGGTGAAACAGTGGTGGTTGAGGAAGCGAGCGGATTGGCCTTGCTGTACGCCTTGCGGAAGGCTGGGTTAAACGGCACGAAAGAAGGTTGCCTTGAGGGAGAATGTGGGGCTTGTACCGTCTTGATGGACGGTAAAGCGGTGGATAGCTGCCTTGTGCCAGCCCCAACCGCCCAAAATTGCCAGATTACCACTATCGAAGGTTTGGCGAAAGCGGGCGAACTGCACCCTTTACAAAAGAGCTTTATCGAGCAAGGCGGGGTACAATGCGGCTACTGCACGCCCGGCCTGATTATGGCGGGAAGCACCTTCTTGGAAGAGCATCCTGGCGAATTCAACGATTGGCAGGGCCGTTCGGCTTTGGTCGGCAACTTGTGCCGATGTACCGGCTATAGCAAAGTGCTGGTCGCTTTGCACCAAGCCCGCACCCAAACTCAGGAGCAGGAGGTCAAGGCATGAATGAGCCAATCTTGTCAGGTGTAGGACGGAGCATTGCCCGCCGGGATGCCGAAGTTAAAGTAACCGGGACGGCGATTTACCCCGACGATGTGAATTTGCCTAATCAGCTCTGGCTGGCAGTACGCTTTACTGACAAACCCCACGCCCGCTTTAAGCTGGATTTGAGCGAAGCCCAAGCCTTGCCGGGAGTAGTTCGGATTCTGACGGCGGCGGACGTTCCAAATAACGCTTACGGTATGATAGAAAGCGACCAGGCGGTTTTGGCCGATGGCTATGTGCGCTGTATGATGGACAAATTGGCTTTAGTGGCGGCCCAAGACCGGGAAACCGCAAAAGCGGCGGCGGCGGCTATCAACGTCCATTATGAAGAATTGCCAATCCTGGATAGCATCGAAGCGGCGCGGGCTGAAAACGCTCCCCAACTTCATTCGCACCGTCCCGGTAATTTGCAAAAACATTTTCATATTGAAAAAGGCGACCTTGAAAGCGGATTTGCGGAGGCTGCCGTTGTGGTCGAAGACACTTATTATACCCATCCGCAGGAACACGCTTATTTACAGCCAGAAGCGGGCGTGGCTTTTTTGGACGAAAGCGGCAAAGTTATAATCGAAACTAGCGGGCAATGGGTACAGGACGACCACCGCCAAATTGTCGCCGCTCTTAATCTACCACCAGAGCAAGTTATTGTCCGCTACGTCTATACGGGCGGGGCGTTTGGCGGCAAAGAAGATATAAACCTTCAAATTTTGCTGGCTCTGGCCGCCTGGAAATTGCAAAGCCCGGTCAAGATGGTCTGGTCACGCGAGGAATCAATACGCGGCCACCACAAACGCCATCCTATCGCTTTCAAAACGCGCTGGGGAGCGACCAGCGAGGGCAAAATTTGCGCCGTCCAAACCGAGCTTTTGATAGATAGCGGGGCCTATGCTTCCAGTAGTCAGGAAGTTTTGGGCGCGGCCACCCTGATTAGCACCGGGCCATACGAAGTGCCAAATTTGAAGTTGGACGGCTATCTTTATTTAACTAATAATTTGGTAAATGGGGCGTTTCGTGGCTTTGGGGCATTACAATCAGCTTTTTGTTACGAAATGCAAATCGAGAAGCTGGCAGTAGCTTTGGGGCTGGATGCGGTAGAAATTCGCCTCCGCAACTTGTATCAGGATAATTCAATCGAGCCAACCGGGAATGTTGTTCCGGCGGGGGTAGGCGTGCGGCAAACCCTGGAAAAGGCGGCAAAAGCGGCGGGCTGGCAGCATGACCCGGCACAGGGCTGGCAACGCCCCATTATGCACCAGCCAGAAGATTCGGCCAAAAAACGCGGCGTTGGGCTGGTTTGCGCTTTCAAGAATGTTGGTTACAGCTTTGGCTATCCTGAACGCTCTTGCGCCGAAGTCGAAATTCAGGGTTCGGGGACAATCGAGCGAGTAATTGTCCGGCACAGCGCGGCGGAAGTTGGGCAGGGCATTGTAACCACCCTTTCCCAAATCGTCGCCGAAGTGCTGCAAGTACCGCTAGACCTAATCGAGCTGGCGGTCATCCACGATAATACTGCCCCGCTGTCGGGCAGTGCGAGTGCTTCACGTCTGGCGTTTATGGCCGGAAATGCCGTCAAGGGGGCGGCTGAAGAAGCTTTGAAACAATGGCTGGGCGAAAAAGTGCCACCCGTCAAGGCTTACTATGAATATCGCGCCCCTGTTACTACTCATCCTGATGCCCTTAGCGGGGCCTGTGTGCCGAACTACAGTTATGGTTACGCGGCGCAGGCGGCAGAAGTCGAGGTGGACACCGAAACCGGGCATGTGAAAGTTCTACGGCTGATTAGCGCGAACGATGTTGGCAAAGCGTTGAACCCACAAATTGTGGAAGGGCAAATCGAAGGCGGAATGGCGCAAGGGCTGGGTTGGGCGATTACCGAAGATTTCCAACAGGTGAGGGGTGTGCCGCGTACTCGCAACTTTACCGAATATTTAATTCCAACCGTAATGGATATGCCGCCCACCGAAACTCATATTCTGGAAATTGCTGACCCTAATGGGCCATTCGGGGCGCGGGGCGTAGGTGAAATGGCAATGCTACCAATTGCTCCGGCGGTAGCGATAGGTTTGTATCAGGCGGCGGGAATTTGGGTCAATCGATTGCCGCTAACCCCGGAACGAGTTTATTTCGCTTTGCACCCGGAGGAAATTTAGATTAATTCAAAAACCGGGCCAAACCGCCTGCTACTACTTTTTTGGCGGGTTCGACCCGGTTTTCTATTTAATTTTGGTCTCTATTCAGCTTTTCCGTCTTGTTAAATTGCCCATAAAGAGGATATAAGCACAAAGGCTTATAGAACTTGGTTGCTATTTGACTCTGACGTAGCCACGTGGCTGACGGAGCAGTTATTTCCCAACCAGACAGAATATAAAGTTAGCTACCTAATTTTTGAGGTTGGCGCGACATGTTGGGCCTGAAATTGTAGTTGTCACCTTTTTTGCGATTGAAAAGAGCTACACAAGCAGTTTGACCGCAAGTTTGAGACATCGAACCATCGCGCAATTGGCGTGGCATAAAAGAACGACCACAACCTGCACAGCGTGGTCCGCTTTGCCTGTTAATCATAGTATCACCCCGTTTCTTTTTTAAATTTTAATTCTGAGTTTTAATTGTGAGAATAATATCGGAGGTGTAACATCCAAAAGATGTCAACAGCCCATTATCTCCCAACTTTTTTAATGCTGATAAATTGGTAAAGAATTACCGCACTCATCGGATTGGCACTATTATAACAGATGTGTCCGACAAAAGTGTGTGATATGCCTCACAAATAGATTACTTTTGTGTGAATTTTTAAGCAATCTTGAAATTGCCTAATTTTCATCTATTATTTGTTTCCCGCTCATAACTTATATAATCATTTTGCGTGCCACAAGTAATACGTTTGGGGGAGCAATTTTGTTGTGGATTTTTGGAACGAATTTAAGCGAATTGGGCTATTCGCTTTCGAGGGCTTGCCGCAGAATCTGCAAGGAGCGTTCGAGCAAAGGAATTTGGTCATCCGAAATGCGTCGCAATACCGCTGTAACGCTTTCTTCGGATTTAGTGCAGTAATAACCGAGCATCGCCCGGCCTTCCTGAGTGATACGGGCGTATACCAAGCGGCGGTCATCCGGGCTATCTACCCGCTCCACCAATTTAGCGCGACGTTCCCGATTATTCAGGGCAACCTCTTCGCCAGAGTGTGCAGCAGGACGGCGGCGACCTTCCAAACCGTCAACAATGCGGGTCATGGTTGGGCGACTAACCTTGAAAATATCGGCCAGTTCGCTAATGAGCAATGCCTGTTCGTTGAGTAATTTCAGGACGTGGTATTGTTGGGTAGTTATTGGCAAACCGCTTCCTTCACGGTCATGGGTAATAACCCGTTTCATGTGGCCCATAATTACCAACAAATCCTGGGCGCAGCGTCGTTCTTGCTCGTTTACTGGGGCTTCGGTCACAGCATATGCAGCCACAGTGCTGCCATTAGGATGAGCCATTGGTTCTAATGGTCTAGTAGTTTCTAATGTCATAGGCTACTACTTTACCTGCTTTGTGGTGCAAAAATAGAAGGTAGAACAATTTCTCCTCTACTTGCTGTCCACACTAATTTCTAGTTTATTTCCACTACTGAATAGTTTTAGCTTGGGCCACTATAGGTTAGTCCCTTATAACTGTCAATCTACAACGCAGTTAGGCAATGTGTGGCAGCCCCTATAATAAGGCCAACTAAACATTTTATCTTAGAAAATTGTTTCTCACTTTCTACTTTCTCCTAAGTTTTCAGCACTATAAATTTAGTATTATGTGTAATTGTTCTTTTGATTATATAATACATAACTTTTACGGCATAGTTATTGCCTTTATTAAAAATTAATGTAAAGAGCGCATGAGTTTAGAGAGAGTAGAGAGGAAACAAAAGTCCCGGCAAAGTGTTCGGGTCTTTTGTTTTAACCAAAAACCTGTTTTGACTTGACAAGAAACGGTATTCCCGCCACAATAAATCCAGCTTACCGATATGACAAGGTAAAAGTTTAACCAGTTTTTACCATGGAGAAATCTCTCACCTCGATTGTTGGTGTAACTCTGTAGCAATTCAGCTAACCTTTTGGAGAAGGAATTACCCCGCCCGGTTTAGGCAAAGCTAAGATTGGAAGCCTCCTACAACTGAACAGGAAAGCAGGAAAAAGGAAGATTATGACAAGCCAAGAAATTATTGAGCAAATCCGGCAATTGTCGCCCTCTCGAAGATTTGAGGTAGTCAAGGCGGCAATGCAAATAATAGATGAAGAAATTATGGAATTAGAACAATTGCGTTATCAGGCCACCCAAATACAAAAACAAGCCGATACTATCAGCCCCGATTTCTTCGCCAACGAGCAAGCTACGCCAGTTTCCAAACTGGATAGCGACGACGCTACTCCTATGTACAAACTTTAGCAAGAGGAATAAAATGAGCGAAGAAGCGGCCCAGAGCCAGATAGATAAATTGAGCGAACGGGTAACACGGGTGCGGGCTGCTAATCCCGGCCCAATGACCTTGACCGGGACGAATAGTTATATTATTGGGGCTGGCCCGGAAGTTATAGTGCTTGACCCTGGCCCGGATATGGCGGTACATCTGGAAACAATTGTGGCTACTGCCGAGAAAATGGACGCGAGAATTAGCCTGATTGTGATTACACACGGTCATCCCGACCATTTTCCGGGCGCGGCCAAACTCAAGGAAATGACGGGCGCACCCGTTGCCGCCTATTACGCCGCTAAATTCCCGCACGATTTGTCGCTCAAGGATGGGCAGCATTTGCGGGCCAGCGATAGTAAGCTGATTGCTATTTTTACTCCCGGCCACGCCTACGACCATTTATGTTATTATTTGGAAGAGGAAGACGCGCTGTTTACGGGAGATATGATTTTGGGGGTAGGGACGGTCATTGTCGCGCCGCCTAAAGGCAATATGGCTCAATATTTGCGTTCGCTCAATATTCTTGAGCAGGATTGGGGTCACGCCAGCGTTATTTATGGCGGGCATGGGCCAGAAGTAAATGAACCGGCAAGCAAAATCCGGGAATATATCAAGCACCGTCAGGCCCGCGAGAAACAATTAGTGGCGGCGATGCAAGGCGGGGCAAGCACTGTGCCAGAGATAGTGGCCCAAATTTATCAGGATGTAGATAAAAGATTGTGGCCTGCCGCCGCCCGTCAGGTGTTGGCCTATCTGCTAATGCTGGAAGAGCAGGGGCGGGTCAAGATTTTGGAAGAGCGGGCTGCCAATGCGGAAGAACAGGCTTTGCTCAACCCGGAGGGCGTGATTGACCCGGTAGCCGCCGCCGAACTCGGCATCGAATCAACCCGCGAACAGGTGAAGAAGTATGAGTTAGTTACGAGTTAAACCCGGCCTTATACTTACAACCTTTGAGTTGTGCTATATTGTCTATGGTAAATAAATTTTGAGCTTCTCTAACAACCAACAACCGAATTTTTCTAGCAACTAACAACTAACAACTCTCTCACCGACAACCGACAACTCTGTTTTCTCTAACAACTAACAACCAACAACTAAAAATTATGATTACTGACCAAATGTGGGCTAGTGCGATATTGTGGTTATATGGAGCGTTTGGGGTGTTCTGGCTGCTGCAATGGTGGCTAAACCAACACCTGCAAGGTTTGGCATTGCTGATTTTTGGACGGCCCGGCCCGGCTTCCTCAATTTATTTATATATGCTTGCTCCCGGCGTAGTTATTCACGAATTGAGCCACTGGCTTTTTGCCAAACTGCTATTCGTGCGAACTGGGGATGTGGCCTTATTCCGGCCTGGTGATAAGCGTGGCAGCAAAATAACTTTGGGATATGTAGAAGTGTATAATAGTGACCCAATCCGGCAAAGCTTGATAGGGCTTGCTCCTTTGCCTGTAGGCATAATCGTACTGCTACTGCTGGCGGCCTTGCTTGGTATTAACCACGATACCATTAGTATTTCCAACTGGCAAAACTTGACCAATTTACCAGCCCAGCTTGTCGTCAGCTTACACAATCCGTTAAATATTTTGTGGTTATATATGGTTTTTGCGGTTAGTAACGGAATGTTGCCAAGCTCGGCAGACCGCCGCCCCTGGCTATTTGGCTTTATGTTGCCTAGCGCGATTTTGCTGCTGCTCACTTTCACCAATAACCTAAAATTGAATCAGCCTGTTCAGGAAGCAATTTTAGGCTTTTTAGGCACACTAACCTGGGTTTTCGCTTTCGCCGCCGCTTTTAATTTGCTGTTAGCTTTAATTATAGCCGGTCTGGAATGGGTCGTTAGTAAATTGCGCCGTCGTCGGATTGTTTACCGCCGCCATTAAAAACCTGCCGATATAAACTCTACGGTAGGCTTCAAGTAAAAAAAGGATGTAACTCAAAAAGTTACATCCTTTTTTTAACTTGTCCAGCAACCTTTTTACTTATCGTCGTCCGGCTGGTTTGTAGAAGAAAGCGTCGGTCATAGAGGGGTCAGCCCGGAACATTGAATTACCGGCGGTCATTAGCTGGCGCAGATAGGCCCGGCCAAAAGGTCGCTCGATATTTGCCACCGGGTAAAGGTCGTCCAGCAAAGCGTAAAAACTATCACCCTGCTTTTGTCCGGCGTAATCAAAGCCCGTCGCCACCACCAAATCGGTTTTCTTGCGGTCACTGTCTTCCAAACGGTGTTGCCCGTCCAGTTTGGCATAACGGTCAGCGCGTAAGGTCTGCTCGTTATTGACCTGACAGGCAAAGACAATTGGGCGATAGACAAAGCGGTTACGCCTCTCATCGTAGAACAATAGGCGGGCTTCCTGCTCATCGGCTTGCTTGTACTCAATGGTAAAGTGGTTGCTCTTGCCGCTTTGCTGGATAACCAGTACCGCACCCGGCACAAGGTTCTCCGAGAAAAAGCTTTCCAGACCCATAATAAAGCCGCCACGGGTTGAAGTGGGGAAACGTAATTCGGCGGTATAATTAATGTAAACCTGAGTAGCTTCAAAACGTAGAACTACCGACTTTTGCTCCTCGAAAAGCGGGCCGGGAAACAGTTCACGGGCCGTCGCGTCGTAAGGCAGCACGCCATTTTCGTACTCGTAAAAAGTCAGCACATGTTCCCAGCGTTTTTGACCGTTTTCGACAACTAATTCGCTAGGGTCAACCAAATTCGGGTCTTCCAGATACTTGTAATCTGTGCCGATTTCGGCGGCTTTATGGCGCGGATTACCGATTTGCTGCACACCAGGAGCAGTCCAGATACGGTCATCATTTACGCCGACAAACTCGAAATCTTTCTTTTCCCGGAAAAGCCGGAAGTTTAAGGCAAAGCGGGTCGCCTGATAATCATTATCGGTTGTCCGCTTATTATAAAGCTCGGTCAGAATAGTAGTATCACTGATTGGCTCCTGGGCCTCGCTCATCAATTCCCGAATACGCCGGAAATCGCCTTTGCTATACCGCCCGGTCATATCTTCGATATACCAGTCGTTTGCAAAATTGACGAAGCGGAAATCGTCATCCAAAGCCTTTTGAAGCATTCCGGCCAAATACGAACCGTTTTCCCGCAAAATATCGTTAGTCGGGCGGCTCAAATCAATAGGCGTACCATTGGGCAAACTGACTATACGGGGCGCACTGGCTGCAACCGGGGCGGGTGCTGGAACTGCTTCCGCCGCCGCTACTGGTGCAGGTGGTTGAACAGGCGTAGGAGCTTGCACCACTGGTTGAGCCGGAACGGGCGCGGGTGTCGCTGCCGGAGCGGGTTCTTCTACCGGGGTAGCCGCTACTGGTGCAGGAGCAGGAGCAGGACGGGTGGTAGCTGGTTGCACCGCTACTGGTGCGGGAGCAGGTACAGGCGGTTGAGCCGGAGCAGGTTTGGGCGCAGGCGCGGGCTGTACCGCCGCCGGTGGGGTCGGAGGAGCAGCTACCGGGCCATATGAAGCCGGAATTGACGATACCGGGGCGGGAGGCGCAGCTTCTGCCCCATCCTGCGGCTGTCCTTCGGACGGCTCTACCGCGCTAACATCTTGTTTAAGCCGGGTGCGAAAACTATGCTGGTCGAGCGGGCCACTGGGTGAAGCCGCTTTACCGCGTTTGGTCGTCTTGAAGAAAATCGAGCCGTCGTCGGCTTCTTCCCGGTAGAAAACGGCAGGACTGGCTGATAAAGCCTGGTCTATCAATGGCGTAACTTCGCTGGCTTCGGTCAGATTCTTGTACTTTTGGCTAACCATATAAGCCGCCAAATTCTCAAGGCTCTGGGTAATTGGCCGTTCCGCCGCATAGGAAAACCCCTGCATCCGCATCAGGTTCCAAATTTGGGCCGCCAATTCTTGTTCTTCCGGCGTGCCACCCAATTCGAGTTGTGGTTGGTTCAATTGCTGTACCATCTAAGGCAGCTTCCCTCTCATAATATAATAATTGCTTCTCGACGACCTTTACGGCTACTTGCCTTCTCTACTTACCTTCTTTGAGCAGGTCAATATAGCGGCGGGTCAGGGCTTCCAGCGTTTGCGGCCTGCCACTGCGTCGGACGAATTCGACCAGTTTTTCCAGCGTATCTGGCCCAATAGTAATCATTTTTGTTTCCTGGCTCATCTCGCCCTCCATAACACTTATAATCAACTTTAATTTTATTCAGACTATTTTACACTATGTCAAGCTGAGTTTCAATTCGGCTAGTCGGCCAAACTTAACCACCACGCCGCAAGCGAGTTGCCAGAGTCGTGTAAAAATAAGAACGAGGTTGCACCCGCGCAAAATAGGCCACGTGCGGGGCATTAGTTACATTCAAAATATCTTTATCTTCAATTGAAAAATCGGGCTGACCGTCAATTGTGATAGATGCTCCCTTGCGCGTCCCGACATACAAACTAACTGTTTCGGTTTCCCTTACCATTAAATGTCCCAGAAAACTTAAATGGGGCGCAATTGCGCTGATTACAATCGCCTTCATGGTTGGGGCAATCACCGGGCCACCCACCGCCAGGTTATAAGCGGTTGAGCCAGTAGGAGTGCTGACAATTACGCCATCCCCAATATAAGTGGTTACGTGTTCGCCGTTTACGTCCAGCCGCACATCAATTACGCCCGAAAGAAAGGAACGCCCGACTACAATATCATTCAAGGCTAAATATTCGCCCACAGTTTCGTTATTGCGGATAATTTCGGCTTTTAGCATGGCCCGTTCTTCCAGCCAATGCTCACCGCGAATAAATTGCGGGATTTTATCCAGCGTTTCCGCCGGGTCTAGTTCGGCCAGAAAACCAAATCGGCCAAAATCTACCCCGACAATCGGTACATGATGAGCCGCCGCGATTTTAGCGGCATGCAAAATTGTACCGTCGCCACCAAAAGCAAAAACCAAATCCATTTCAGGGACAACTTTGGCAAACGCGCCAGTATCCGGCACAATCCCTTGCCAAACCTCAACACTGGCCTTATTAAATAGGGCCACCACCGCATCGGCCAATTCCTGAGCGGCCTGTGGGGGCGCAGGCCGAAGTACAACCGCCACCTTACTAATCACGCAAGTTCCTCCATCGGTATTTGGGCCGCATTTTCCGCTTCTTTGTCTTTCTCTTTGACAAAAAGCGGCTCTATCAAAGCTGACATTGCGGCTTGCTCCTGCTGGTTTAATTCATGGTCGCTGCTAAAAATATGGGCCAAAAATTCGGCGTTGCCTTCTGTACCTAAAATGGGCGAACGAATCAAATTTGTAATCAGAAAATTGTTTTCGCCACACCATTTTATCAAATCTTTGAGTACCTTGCGATGTACCATTGTATCACGGATAATTCCGCCCTTGCCGACCTGTTCTTTTCCGGCTTCAAATTGGGGCTTTACCAAAGCGACAATCGGTGCAGAACTCAGGCTTAATTTGTGGGCGGCTGGCAATACCAGCTTTAGCGAGATAAAGCTTACATCAATTACCACTAATTCGGCCAAAGCAGGCGGCTCACCCGGCAAATTTTCCAAATACCGAATATTGGTTTTATCCATTACTACCACGCGGGCATCGGTCTGCAACTTCCAGGCCATCTGACTTTGGCCCACATCTACCGCAAAAACTTTGCTTGCCCCGCGTTGCAATAAACAATCGGTAAAACCGCCGGTACTCGCTCCAATATCCAGCGCAATTTTGCCTTCCGGCCTAACACCGAAGTCATCCAGGGCTTTTTCCAGTTTCAGCCCGCCCCGGCTGACATAAGGCAAACTCGCTTTCAGGGTCAGGGTTAGGGCCTGGGCAGTATCCAGATTTTCGCCCGGCTTGTCCACCCGGCGCGTTCCGGCCAGCACTTGCCCGGCCATAATCAAAGCTTTTGCCTTCTCCCGCGTTTCGACCAGCCCCCGGTCAACCAACCATTGGTCAGCCCGCTTTTTACCGTTTTCTTTGTCTTTGTCTTTAGCGAAATGCGGTCTGGCGTTTTCGGCAGCTTCCCTGTTCAATTGTTTGATTTTTTTGCTGGGCATTTCTTTTGTTTCGCGCAAAGCCGCAAAGGTTTTCTTAATTGTTTTCCATTGCTTGCAAAAAGCGACGACTACGAGCGTAGCAAATGGCGATAGCTAAAGCGTCGGCGGCATCATCGGGCTTGGGGATAACATCCAAATCCAGAGTAATACGCACCATTTGTTGTATCTGGTCTTTGGTAGCCCGCCCGTAGCCCGTCAAAGCTTGCTTGACCTGTAAAGGCGTGAACTCGCTTACGTGCAGATTGGCGGTAGCTGCCGCCAGCAAAGCCACCCCGCGGGCCTGTCCTACCGCAATTGCTGTATTGGTATTTTTGTTAAAGAAAAGTTCTTCTACCGACATTTCCGCCGGATGAAACCGCCTCAAAAGTTCTTGCAACTGCTGATAAAGGCTCAAAAGGCGTTGCGGCATCGTCATATCCGGCGAAGTCCGCAACGCCCCATACTCGACCAGTTCCAGTTCGTCATCATCGCTGATACGCACCAGCCCATAACCCATAATCGCTGTGCCAGGGTCTATCCCCAGAATCAGATTAGCTTCTTTTAAAGAATTGGCGGCAGCGTTGGCAGCATCACTACTCACATCGCCGCTACTTCGTCCGAAATATTCAAATTAGTATAAACATTCTGGACATCATCCAAATCTTCCAGCTTGTCAATCAAGCGCAAAGCTTGCAAAGTTTTGCCCTCGTCCAGATCAGTAGTCGTCATAGGAATCATAGCGACTTCGCTAGAAAGCACCTTCAAATTTTGCTTTTCCAAAGCTTCTGTTACCTTGCGAGTATCTTCAAAAGTGCTATAGATGAAAAGCTCATCGTCCTCGTTCGGGCCTTGCACATCGTCTGCTCCGGCATCAATTGCGGTCAGGGTCAATTCGTCCGGGTCTTTGCCATCTATCGCTACCCGGATAATCCCCTTGCGCTCAAACAAGTAGCCCACCGAACCGCTTTCACCTAAATTTCCGCCACCTTTGGTAAAGGCGTTGCGAATTTCGCTGGCGGTACGGTTACGGTTGTCAGTATAAGCCTGCACCAAAATGGCGCAACCACCCGGCCCGTGACCCTCATAGGTTACTTCTTCTTCAGCAGAAGCCCCGCCCCCGCCCAAGCCTTTTTCAATCGCTCGCTTGATATTATCGGCGGGCATATTTTCAGCCCGTGCCTTGAGCAAAACCGTCCTGAGCTTGAAGTTTGAAATCGGGTCGCCGCTGCCGCCTTCCCGCACTGATACTACAATTTCACGGGCTATTTTGGTAAAAACTGCCCCGCGTTTGTTATCTACAATTGCTTTACTGCGTCGAATTGAATGCCATTTGCTGTGTCCAGACATGGCCCTACTCCTTAATCTTAGCCTTATCCTAGCCTTTACAATTGCTGTTCAGCCCTAGCGAGCTTTTATGGTTCCCAGCATTATAACATTCTCCTGCCTTTTAGACAAACCGGGACGGTAAATTTGAATTTTGAGAACCTGGTTTTTAAGTCAGATTAGCTTTACACCTGCTCCGGGTTTACCCCAAATTAAATAGTAAATAAAAAAGTGGCACTTTTATATTACTTATCAGATATATAACTTGACGGTTATATAATCAATAGGGTATAATAAGCTTATGATAACAGTTTATGAAGCCTTAGTAGACCCTACGCGCCGCCGGATTTTAGATTTGTTGCGCGAGCAACCCCGCTTGGTGGGTGAATTGGTCGGGCTGTTAGCGATAAGTCAGCCCGGCATTTCAAAGCACTTGCGGGTATTGCGCGAAGCAAGTTTAGTAAAGGTGCGGCAGGAAGCCCAGCGACGTTGGTATGAGTTGCGTCCTGAGCCTTTGCTAGAACTTGACGATTGGCTTGGCTCTTATCGTGAGCTACTAACCGAACGATTTGACCGTCTCGATAATTATTTGGAACAATCACAGGCAAAAGAAAAGGAGCAGCAAGAGGATGACAAAGTTAAATCTGACGATTGAACCGGGGAAACAGGAGTTTTCTTATACACGGGTATTCAACGCTTCACCTGAGCAGGTTTTCAAGGCTTATACCGATCCGGCGGCAATTGTGCAATGGTGGGGGCCAAGATACCTCACAACTACAATTGAGAAAATGGAAGTACAGCCGGGTGGCAGTTGGCGGTTTATTCAACAGGATGCCAATAATAACGAGTACGCCTTTCATGGGGTCTATCATGATATAGTTTCACCGTCCCGGATTGTGCAAACTTTTGAGTTTGAGGGTACGCCCGGCCACGTAGCGCTCGAAATATTGACAATGGAAAGGCAAGATGGGAAAACGTTGCTTACCGCCAAATCAATTTTCCAATCGGTAGAAGACCGGGATGGAATGGTAGGTTCTGGAGGGGAAAGCGGAATGAGGGAGTCGCTGGATCGGCTGGACGAGCTTTTGAAAGAAGCAGCTTAGTATTTGAAAGGGCGTTGTTCAGCTTCGAGCGCGGCTTGTGTTTCGGGACTGAGGCCGTTTTCACCGGGATTTAAGGTGGTAGCAGGCTGGCCGGGGTTGTAATCGCTGGGTAAGCCAGTACGGATAGTTTCTTCGATTAGCACGTCACGCTGGTTTACTATTGCCAGAACCGGGCGATTCCCCCGAAAAATCAGGTAGGCAAAAAGAGCGGCTGGGCCTCCTATAATACCAAGAAAGGCCCAGACCCAACCTGTCATTCCATGTTTATCTGCGTCCACTCGTAGCCACATCGCCAGCCCTACCCAAAATAGCATAAAGGCCATAAATCCAAAGACTACGCCGATGCTTACCAAAAGCTGGTCATCCATAGAGTTGTTAGTTGTTAGTTATTAGAAGGGTTGTCGGTTGCCAATAAAATGATTCCGACTTCCGACTTTATACTTCCGACTTGTTTAGCTGTTCCTTGACCGCCGGGACGGGGTTTGGGTCGTTGTAATAAGGCGTTTCGGTAATATCCTGCACCCAATAGGAAGCCTCTAGCGAAATGCCGTTCGGGTCATCAAAATAAACGCTTTGGATAAAATGATGGTCTACCAAACGGGTAACTTGCACTTCGTGTGCTTGCAAGCGAGATTGTAAATCGTGTAAAGCTTCCAGGCTTTCGACACAAAAAGAAATATGGTCAAACTGGCGGCCATCCTGCGCCGGAATACCCGTTTCTTTATGACCAACGGTAGATACACCCGGCCACTCAAAGAAAGCCAGAGTATTGCCCTGACCCATATCAAAGAAATAATGGCGGAAAGAGCCGGGTTCGCCAAATGTGCCTTTGCCCAGCGTTCCAACCAAAGCCATACCTAACACATCCCGGTAAAAGCGTACCGTCTTATCCATATCGCCTGTCACCATCGCCAAATGGTTAATACCCATAAATTTAATTGGCTTTGTAGCTGGGCTAACTTGTTCCTGAGCCTGTGGCTTTTCCTGTGTTTGCATTTTTGTGCCTCCTGCGGTTGTCATTACTCCGGGTTGCAGCCAAATTTGGGCGAGAAGGACAACCCTTAATACTTTTTATATTACTTTCTAAAAGTAGTTTACTTATTCTTTACAAGTTAATTTTAACATCTGTGTCAAGCCTTGCTAAAAAGTCAGGCTCAATTCCCGGTCAGAAGGTTTGCCGTACATCCAATCAAGGGGATGGATTTCAAAACCACTTTCAACACTGGTACGGGCTAAATCAAAAGCGGCGCGTACTGCGGCATTGCTGAAATCAATATCGAGGGTTTGAATTTTTACCCCGCTTTCGCTTGCAGTGAACAAACGAAACCCTTCACAATCAAGCGGCGCACCAGCTTGTACATAGTACCAGTTATTTTCATCCGGCCCAAACAAGCTGTTGATGTGGTTGTGGCCGCAAATGTAAAAGCCGGGACATTTTTTCAGTTTGGCGAAAGCCTGCTTTACTTCGTCACTATTTGTTATGTAAAGCATATCACGGGTGCTGATAGCGGTTGTATTATAAATTGGGTGATGGCCCATTACAAAAAGCTGGCGCAAGTTTGGACGCGAGTTGAAATCATCGATTTGGGCGTTTAGCCAGCTTAATTGCTCATCCGAAACAAAGCCACTCCAGTCGATGCTGCTAACCCTGGGGCGGGCGGTATCCAGCAAGATAAAGCGAACCGGGCCAGAGTCAAGGCTGGTATAAAGTTCGGTATTGGAAGGCGAAGCAGTGGGACGCTGGCCCAGAAAAAAGCGGGCAATTTCGGGCTTGTCAATGCTATCGGTATCGTGATTGCCAGTAGTACGGATAATTTTCAGCCCAACCTCAGCGGCAATCGCTTCTTCTCCTTCCAATTCAGACATTAAACCTCTTTGGGTAGTATCGCCAATCGCAAAAACCAAATCGGCCTCTAAAGCTGCTACTTGCCCAAAAAAAGCGGTAAAGAAATTGTCACGGGCGGCGGCGTGAAGTGGCTCACGGTATTCAGAATAATGCAAATCTCCTAAAACTGCAAAGCGCATCGGCATAACTCCTTTTTAATTTTGTCAAAATAAGATTTGTCGCTAATCTTAATTAAAAGCATTACTTTTCTTTATACTTAACTACCTTAGCATTTGTTACCATTATTGCATCAGGTTTGCATATAATTTGTAAACCCTTTGTCCATATGCTTTTATTTTTAGAGTGTTGTGAACCCAATTCCGAAAATGGAGGGTAAAATGAGTCAGTCTGTAGAACGGAGTAGCCGCGAACGAGCGGTACGTCCCATCGGTTCGACCAATCCCTATATTTTTACACAGGGCGGCTGGGAGCGGATGATTTTTGAAATCCCGGAAGCTCACATGCAAGCGGATGAGCCATTAGCGGGGGAATTAGCCCGCTTCAAAACCGAAGGCTGGAAAATAACTTATTCTTTAAGCAATGCCGAGGGCAAAACGCTTTACTTCAAACGCGCTTTGGCCCGCGCCCCGCGTCGCCTCAACGAGACTATTATGTGGTAAATAAAACGGGGTGCGAACGTTCGCACCCCGTTTTATTTAGTAAATTCTTTTTTCCAAATCGCTGGGCTTTAGCAAAGTTATACGTTGACGGTCAATCGAGATAAAGCCGCGCTCTTGATAAGCCACAAGCTGACGGTTTACGCTTTCGCGGGTGGTGCCAAGCATATTGGCAATATCTAATTGGGTGAGGCGCAATTCGATTTCGATTGTACCATCCGGGTTGCGCTTGCCGTGCGTTCGGCTGAGTTCGAGCAATTTTTTGGCAAGGCGAGCTGGAATATCCAGAAAAACTACGTCCTCGACCATATTGTCGGTGCGGCGCAAACGCTGACTAAGCGATTCAATTATATTCAGAGCTAACCGGGGATGCTTGTTCACATACTCGTTAAAGTCATCCCGGTACAGCACAAAAACTTCGGTTGGCCCTGGCCCGGCGGCGGTAACGGTAGCCGAACGGGGATGCCCATCGAAAAGCGATAACTCGCCAAAAGATTCGCCCCGACCTAGCACCGAGAGGATAATTTCGCTGCCCGATTCGCTAGGAACACTAACCTTAACCGAACCCTCGGCAATAATATACATTGTTGCGCCACTGTCATCTTTATGAAAAATAATTTCACCGTGACGATAAGTTCGGCGTTTCAAGCGGGTATATAATTCTTTAAGTTGTTCTGGCTGAAGCTGTGCAAACAAAGGCAAGGAAGCCAGAAGTGTTTCATCTGTAGCCATAATCTACATTAACCTACCAACTGATAACCTATAAGCGAACAGGAAAAGTGCTAATTTAATGTTAGCACCTACTATACACTTTGTCAAACAAAAATCGGATTATCCTACAGTTTTTGGGTAATCAGGTGTAGCTAGTACCAGCCTTTTGGCTAGTCTCAAAATCTGAACGAGGTTAATTTTAGTGGCTGAAATTTACTTAATATTAGTTGCAGTGTTAATTAAGCGGCTTTCGTATTTGGCTACGGCCTGGTTAGCGGTGGCGCGGCTTGCAGTGAAAAGCTGGTCGTATTGTGGCATGAGGATAGCGGCTTGGTAAAGCAATTCGATGCCAGTAAAGAAATCCTGTTCGTGAATATTTTCGGGTTGCAGGGTAAAATCGGCGGCAACATTATGATAATTGCCAAGCGGGAAAGCTAATCCACTGGCGATATAGTTATTAGCGGCTGCCGCACTACCCTCACAACGTCCCCCGCTCATAAGCTGGCGTTGAACTTTGACCACAGGGTTAGCCCTTCGCTTGACTATATCCGAACCCATACGGTCTGCCGCCATTTTCAGGATAAATTCGGCCTGTTCGCTAAAGCTGGTAACTCTATCGCCCGTCCTGATAACCGGGCCTTCGCCCTGTACTGCTCCCGGCAAGGCTTTACTGGCTTCCAGTGAAAAGACAAAGCAATTTTCGGGCAAGCTCCGGCTTTGCAGCAAAAGCTCTGCCCCGATTAATCCTTCTTCTTCGGCCCGCGTAAAGACCCCATAGACATCGGCTTCCGCCCCGCTTTGCACCAGTTTCCACAAAGCCAGAAGCGTCGCGGCACAGCCCACTAAATCATCAATTACTCGCGCATGAATAAAACCATCGCTTAATTCAAAATCGGGCAAATCCCAAATGCCAAAATCTCCCAGCTCAAGCCCGGCGGATTCAGCTATATACAGGTAAAGGGTAATATCAAAGGCACTTGCCCCCACCGAATGACCAACGATTACGCCTGTAATCGGCTCGTCCGAATTGAATCGAAAAAGTTTTACCTGGCTGGGCTTCTCAAAACATTTGGCCGAAACCCCGCCAAGTAAAGTGGCCGTCCAGTTCGCCCCTGAATATTCGGGTGGTGCGCCAATTTCGGTTAGTTCAAAAGCAGGGTGGTCGGTATGAGCCATTAGTGCTATCGGGCGCGAAACTTGACCTTTTTGATAATGAGCAATAATATTGCCCCACTTATCAAGCTGGTAGTCTACCCCAATTTGCTGCAAAAACTCGATAATTTTGCGGCAAACCCGCTCCTCATGAAAAGGAGCAGTCGGGGTAGATACCAGCGTTTTCAAAGTTTCCAGATAAAATTTGGTTTCTTCCATTTTGTTAAGCATCCGAGAAAATCCGGCGGAAAAAGCCTTTGTCGTCTTTATCTTTATCCTTATCGCGGTCTTTCTGGCCGATTTGCTCGCGTGGCATACTCTGGGAAAGTTTTAGCAAAAGCTGGCGTTGTTCTTCGGTCAGCTTCTTGGGTACAACTATGTTAATATTAACCAGTTGGTCGCCCCGGCCTGTTCCCCGCAAGAACGGTACACCCTTTTCCCGCAGCCGGATTACTTCGCCATGTTGTGCGCCGGGCTTAATTTCCAGTTCCATCGGCTGACCGTCTACTGTCGGTACTTGCAGTTTATCGCCCAGAGCGGCTTGCCAGATAGTTAAGGGCAAATCGAGCAAAATGTTATTTTCAACCCGCCTGAACACAGCGTGTTCTTTAATGACAATGCCTACGTTCAGATTACCCGGCAAAGTGCCACGCGGCCCGGCTTCACCCTCGCCACTAATCCGAATCCGGCTATTCGCGTCAATTCCGGGCGGAACTTTAACCGCAATCCGTTTGGTAATCTTTACCCGGCCCTGCCCGCGACATTCCTTACAAGGATTGGTCACAATCCGGCCTTCGCCCTGACAACGGTCACAAGGGGTGACGTTCACAAACTGGCCGAAAATCGAATTCTGCACCTTGCGAAGCTCACCACTACCGTTACAGGTGGGGCAACGTTGAGTTTCTGCTCCTGGCTCACTTTTACTGCCCTTGCAGCGTCCGCAAGTATCGTAGCGATTAATTTCGACTTCTTTTTCACTGCCGAAAATGGCTTCTTCAAAAGTCAAAACTAGCGTAGTATTAATATCCGCGCCTTTTTGAACCGCGCGACGCTGACCGGTTTGAGCCGCTCCGCCGAAGAATTGCTCAAAAATATCGCTAAAGCCGCCCATGCCGTTATAGCCTTCAAACGGGTTTGCGCCCGCTCCGCTCATTCCGGCGTGACCAAAGCGGTCATAGGTGCTACGCTTTTGGCGGTCACTTAAAACTTCGTAAGCTTCGCTAACTTCTTTGAAAGAGTCTGCTGCATTGGGTTCTTTATTTAAATCGGGGTGAAATTTTTTAGCCATCCGACGATAGGCCGCCTTAATTTCGTCATCATTGGCCGATTGAGTAATTCCTAATATCTCATAATAGTCGCGCTTTGTAGCCATTCTTTATATCCTGACAGTTATTTATTTGCTCTAATATTTCATAAGCAATCTGATTTTATTTGTTCAAATCCAGCTACTTATGTCATCCCGCCCACTAATTCTTTTTGATAAATCCGGCTAGGAACGATAATTCAAGTTCAAGCTGGTAGAAATTTGCTACCAGCTCGAAATAAATTCTCAAAAATCATTAGCGGCGACCAACTTTGACCATTGCAGGCCGGATAACTTTTCCGCCCATTTGATAGCCCTTCTGGTAAACTTCCGCCACGTAATCCTTGCTGCCCTGGCTATCTTCGTCGTGCTGCACTGCCTCATGCACACGTGGGTCAAAATCAGCATCTTTAGAAGGAATTTCACTAATTCCTTCCTGGTCAAGCAAAGTTTTGAGCTTCTTTTCAATCAGATTTACGCCGTTAAGCCAGGGTTCGCCCTTCAAATTTTCGGGGACATTTTGCAAAGCCCGCTCGAAATCATCTACGATTGGCAAAATCCGAACTAACAATTTTTCACGAGCTTCGCTACCAAGAGTTGTCCGATCATTATCGGTACGACGTTTCAAATTCTGAAAATCAGCGATAGCCCGTTTCCAGCTTTCCTGATATTCCGCGCCTTTTTTCTTTTCTTCACTTAGCAAACGCTGCAATTCTTCAACACTGGCCTGACTGCTATTCTCTGGCTCTAAAACTTCATCCATTTGGTTAATTTCGCTACTCACAGCTCTAAACCTCTTTTTATTTAAGATTATAATAACAAATTAACAGTGCCTTGACATGAAGTTTGAAGGACAAAACCGTTATCCTCTGATAGCTCTTTACCCCTTCACGCTTCATATTAAATTAACCCCGCCGTTCGTTCATCAAACTACTGAGCAATTCCGAAATGTACTCTACCGTTGAGATTGTACGATTATATTCCATCCGAGTTGGGCCGACAATCCCGACCACCCCCGCTACCTGCCCATCCACCCCATAACGGGCCAGGACTACACTCAAAAGGCGCAAATCGTCATTACGGTTCTCGCCACCGATAATAACTTGCACCCCGCCATTGTCCGCCGAAAGCATTTCCGGGATAATCGAGGTAAAAGCTTGCCCGCTTTCCAGAGTATGCAATACTTGCCGTACCCGACCAATATCACTAAATTCGGGCTGGCTCAAAATATTGGTTAAACCGTCCCGGTAAATCTGGGCGTTCTGGTGCTGGTCAAGCGTCCGTAAATTTTCAATTAAGCGAATAGCTACTACCCGCGCCAAATCTTCGGGCCATTCCTTAATTCTGACTTCGATTTGCCCCCAGTTTTGACTATGGAGCAAAGTATTCAACCGGGCCGAAATATTAGTCAGCTTTTCCTGATTATGCGGCTCATCCAGCGAAATCATTTGCTCCCGAACTGTACCATCTTGCGTTACTACTACCATCAAAGTTAGACGTTCCTGCACTTCGATGAGTTCGAGCCGCTTCAAACGGCTATCGTAGGCTCGCGGGGCAGAAACTACCGCCGCGTTTTGGGCAGTGCGGGCCGTAATCGAAGCCGCCAGCCGCAGCCATTCGTTCAAGTCTAGCTGAATTTGGTAAAACTGGTGCTGAATATTATTTTGTTCCAGCCGAGTCAGGCCGGTAGGTCGCTGCATTAGATGCTCGACAAAATAGCGATAGCCTTTATCGCTGGGAATCCGGCCAGCCGAAGTATGCGGATGAGTAATATAACCCTCGCGCTCCAGTTCGGCCATTTCGTTACGGACAGTTGCCGGGCTGATAGGCAAGCGGTAACGATGCACAATCGCTTCCGAGCTTACCGGCGTAGCCGTATTCACAAATTCCTGTATAGTGATTTTTAGAATTTCTTTTTGCCGTTCGGTCAAGCTATCCGCCGGGAGCGTTTCTTTCGCGATACGCTCTCCCTCACGTGCTTTTAGCTTGCGAGATTGCTTGCCCGACGCTGGTTGGTTCGCGGCGTTAATTTCCATAACAACTTCCAGTCCCTATCATCAAACAAACCTGCCTAAACTGTTTATACCTGTTTATATACGTAACAATGCAAAATTGGTTTCATTCAGGCCCGTTTTCTGGTAGAAAATTAGCACTCACACACCGTAAGTGCTAATTACCCAAATTCTAGCGTACCACCTCACTTTCTGATTGTCAAGCCAAATTGTGCTAGAGGAATGTAAGAAAAAAGTTCTTGACACTCACCCGACAATGCCCTATATTTACTTATGTGAAGTTATCTTTTTTCTTTTAGCACTTGTCAGGAGAGTTTTACCGCAATGGCCGGAAATCGCCGAAAACCTACTGCTCTCACCTTCAACGTTGGGGGCGAGGCAGACCGTCAGCAAACTCGCCTCGTTATTGGGCGTGGCCTTTTTTTTGTGCTGGCCTTAGTTTTTGCCCTGCTGATTTTTCTTTCAGCCGTAACTATTTACAACTTTTTTGAAGGGCCAACTGTCCGCAGTAGCGGCAACGATTTGGCTTTCAAAGGTAGCTCCAGCGTCCGTGAACAGCAATTAACCCGGATTATCGAACTAAATCAGGACAAAATTAACCAGCTTCAGGATGAAAACAACCGCCGCAAGCAAGACGTAAGCGACCTTGAAACCCGTGTGCAGGAATTAAACAAAAGTATTGATGCGCTCAAACAATTAGCCCGCGATATTGATTCAAAAGTTCCCGCCCCGCCCGGCGGCCCGGCCCCTGCTACTCCGGGAAGCGGCGGTTAGGAGTTGACTCGGCAAAGCTGCAAAAGAATGTTATAATCTGGTCAAGAATTGTTCAGGAATTTTAATTTGTGGTAAATTACCAAACTACTGCTCCGTTGCTTTCCAGTTGCAAGATGGAGTTAAGAGGGAAAGAATAAATTTAGATGGCAAGAATGTTTGGAGCTAATTCCAGTAAAAACGGCGGTAAAGAATTAATGATTCCCGAAGGGAGCAACGTTAGTCCCGACGAGAAAATCGAAACCGCAATTGGTAGTACAGCCAGTTTACAAGGTGTTCTCAAGGCCGAAGGTTCTATTTTGATTGATGGGGCTTTTGAAGGCGAAATCGAAACCGCCGCCAACGTAATTATCGGGCGAACCGGCAAAGTTTTGGCAAACATCCGGGCGCGAAACGTCCTTATCGCTGGTCGGGTCAAGGGCAATATTATTGCTTTTGAGCGGCTCGATATTCTCAAGGAAGGCGGAGTCAAAGGCGATGTAGAAGCCGGGACGCTTTGCCTGGAAGAAGGAGCAATCTTTCATGGTCAAAGCAAAATGCGCGGCGACGAAAACGATGACCGTTTCTTGCTCGAAGGCCCAAAAGAATCTATTAGCTAAAACCTGGCTAAGATTAGCATAAAATGCAGGAGGGATTCTAATCCTGCCTTTATCTAAATTCCTCAGGAGGGATTAGAAATCCCTCCTGCATTCTAACTGTTGGAGAAATATTTGGAAAAAGCACTTCATCCTTTTTAAGGGGCGAAGTGCTTTTTTTGTTATGCCAACTTTATTTGACACACCCTCCAAAACATTGTAAATTAGTATCTGAATGATAATTCAGATAGTTGAAAAGCGGCTTTTACACGGGGGTGGACAGAGCCGGAGAATTAAATAGTTAGAGGAGGTCTTTTAAATGGCCCACAGTCACGAGAGCCGCCAGGATATTCGTGCGGATGGGCCGACGGGCGCTTCGGCCAATAATCTTGCGCCAAACCAAAACCGGGCAAATCCTTCGCCTTCCGACCATGACCACGACAATGAGCATGAGCATGAAGAAGAACACGACCATGCTCATTTGGATGAGCATAACCAAGATGAGCATGACCATCATGATGATGAAGATGATGAACACGGCGGACATGGTCACAGTCATACCCAGTTTTCCGTAGACCTTTACAATAATAAGCTGGCTTTTCAGGCGGTGCAGTGGGGAACGCTGGGCCTGATTATTACTTCCGCCTTGCAATTTGGCATAAATTCTTTTGTAAATAGTGCCGGGTTGCTTACCGATGCCCTACATAATTTGGGCGACGTTTTTACCACGATTGCCCTTTGGGTGGCCTTTAGCCTTTCGCGCCGGGTCGCTAACCGTCGTTACACCTATGGCTATAACCGGGTGGAAGACGTGGCGGGCGTGCTGATTATTTTGGTAATACTTATTACCGCGGTATTGGGCGCATGGGAATCGTATCAGAAATGGATTAGCGGGGAAGCACCTACCAACCTGATATGGGGTATGGTTGGGGCAATTATCGGTATTATCGGTAATGAAGTAGTGGCTCATTATAAAATTAGTATTGGCAAACGCATTAATAGCGTGCCGCTAGTGGCTGACGGTCAGCACTCGCGTTTGGATGGGCTGACCTCGCTGGCGGCTCTGGTTGGGCTAATCGGAGTGTGGTTTGGCTTTCCCTTAGCTGACCCGCTCGCTGGACTAATTATCACAGTGGTAATCGCTTTCGTAGTATTTGATGCTACCAAAAACGTTTTAAGTCGTTTGCTCGATGCAATTGACCCGCAATTAACCGATGATTTGGAGAAAACCGCCTTGGCTGTACCGGGTGTAATGGCGGTGGACAATTTTCGGGCGCGGTGGTTTGGGCGCAATATTCAGGTGGTCACTAACGTTGCGGTAAACTCCAAACTTAGTTTAATCGAGGGGCATACTATCGCTGAGTCCGTCCGCCACGCCCTGCTACATAAAAATGGCGTTTCGCTGGTTGATATTCATGTTGACCCCTACGACCCCGACCAAACCGGCAATTATCACTCCGATAGCGCACACCATGAGTAAGTATGAAGTGTGAAGTATGAAGTCGGAGTCTTGCACAAATGTTTAGAATTAGATTTAGAAAATCTAAATTTAGCATGGTTGAAAGATTCTAAAAGGAAGATAAACGTTCACAACTTGACTCCGACTTTATACTTCATACTTTAGACCTGTTGAAAGCGATGGGTAAGAAGTTGGAAAGACATCAAGTAACGCCAGATGAATTAAAGCACTGGCAACACGATATAGTAGATTTTTTTGAGAGAAAAGGGGTGCGATGGACACCACAACGCCAATTAGTGCTGGATTCCTTGCAGCGCACTCACGGTCATATTTCTGCCGAACAAATTCATCACGACGTTATCCGGCAATTTCCAAAAGTAAATCTTTCAACGATTTATCGTACTCTTGAAATGCTGTGTGAAATGGGGGTAATGGTCGAGGTAGTTAGCCGCAATGATGACCGCAAACGCTTTGAACTGGTCGGGGAAGTGCCACATTATCATTTAGTTTGCGAAATTTGCGGTGATAACGTCGAACTTGAACCAAGTGTTATCGAACGCCTTAAAACTGATACTTTGGAACGCTACGGTTTCAAGCTGGAACTAAATCATTTTGTTGGTCATGGATTGTGCAAGCATTGCCGGGAGATTAAAAGCTAGTTCTATTTGTCTGGCAACTACTTGAGGAGTGTAGTGGTAGATAAAAATCCTGATTGAGCTAAATTCAATCAGGATTTTTATCTACCACTATTTTTAATGTTGGCCTGAATATTAAATTCTTGCGACAGGCTTATTTTAAGGCTCTAGGTGGAAAAAGTTTAGGCCATATTTAAGGGACGTTTGCCTTCGTTTGGCGAGGTAGCGACATGACCGATTTGCTGCCCGGCGATTTCGTAACCTGCTTCTTCTTCAATGGCGTTCTTGATTTGGTCTTCACTTACTTTGGCTGGGTCATAGGTTATAAATACTTTTTTGCTCACCAAATCTACCTGGACATCCTGCACTCCCACTGCCTGAGTTTCGCTGGTAATGGCATTAATGCAATGCTGGCAAGATATGCCCGGTACATCAAAAGTTAGTTCTTTCATTTTGAATTCTCCTTTTTAATAAGTTATATTATACCCCATAGGGGTACTTTTATATGATATATCTGTTAAGCCTAAATGTCAAGTTGCAAAATTAGATGGTTTACATCTTGCTATTCAAGCTAAAGTAGGTATATAATTATTAATGAAAGTATTTGAGTTGAGGCCGAATGTTCGAGCCTATATAAAGATAAAGTAATAAAATTTAGTGGCAAAGGTAATTTTATGATAAGTGAAAGCCGCAAAAGACCAGTAAGCCTTTGGCAGAATTTGAAAAATTTTGGCGAATTTTCGCTTTATTTCTTGTGGGATAATTTTTTTGTATTGGGTTTAATCGGCTTTTTTATCTATTGGACTTTTTTCAATGGACGAATGAATTGGGCCTTGACCGTCCTGCTTATCGCTTTTGCCTTGATGGTGGCCGCCCGCTTTTTGTCGCGCTACCGTCAGAATTTGATTGCTCGCTCAATTTATCGGACACTGGTGCTTTTCAGTGCGGCTCTGCCCCTGACAGCCCTTTGTATTCAAACGGTGCGCTTTATTTTTGTGTTCCTGCCCGGTCTTTCCGAGCCGACCTTGCCCAAAATTCTGGTACGTATCGGTATTGGCACAACCGTAATTTATGCCTACAGTCTGGTAGCGGCTCTGGCCTATTATCTCTATACTCACGATATGTTTAAAATAATCTGGAACGGTTCGCCCGAAAGCATCCTGAATTCCAGTTTCAAGCCCTACCAGCCCCAAAACTGGCAAAGAGTACGCTTTTCCAGCCTTCTTATGGTCAAAACTATATTTTGGGGCGGGGCTGTTTGTATTCTGACACTTGGAGTTGGCCTGATGGCCTGGCTACTCCGCTAGGGTTTCAGACAAAGGTGCAAAAGGGATATGTAACAGAGACTTCGACAATGTTGTCGAAGTCTCTGTTTATTTAGTATTCAATTGTTCCGTGTAGGAGGGATTTTCAATCCCAATTTTACCCAAACCTCTGGGGTTAGGATTGAAAATCCCTTCAAATTAAAGCGGGCTAAACTCTACCAATCCGCTTTTAGCTCACGTCCGCTAATCCAGTCAGGATTATTGGATAATTCGGCGAATTGAGCTTTATCGGCGATGCTGGGTAGACTGGCTTCAAGGTAAGCCGGGAATTGCTCGGCGGGCATCAAGTTACCCTGCAAATCGTAGGGCTGGTTGGACGCGCTACCAATCCGACGATTAAAGCTGACGTGTGGCATAAACAAAAGCGGTTGACCTTCGGGAATTAGCTTGTTGATACGGTCAATCAGGGCCTGACATTCGGCAATGTACAAATTGCGGGCATGTTCATTCATAAATTCCAGGTTGGCTTCCTCCTGGTTTGTACCTTCGTTAAAGCGGCCCTTTAAGCCCCAGACATAAGCCCAGTGCGCCGAACTGGAATGGTCAGTGCCGAACAAGTCATAGGCAGTTGGCACCCACTTGTTAATATATTTTTGCAAAAGCGAAAGCGGGATAATTCCAGCCTTGACCATCCGAATCAGGCCGTTATTGCCCGTCCCCAGATGAAAACTTTCTTCCTTGAGCATTGGTCGCATTGAGCGGGCAAGCGGGGCAAAGGCACTGCGCGAAAGCATCCCTAGCTGGTACTTGCCGTCCCGGTCAATGAATTGGGTGAAAGTATACAAATCCAGCCAGTTTTCAATATCGACGTTGAAGCTACCGAGCAAGCGGGTTTTTTGGAAAGCGCGGCGTTCCAAAAGTTTTTGGGCTTCCAGCTTGCCGCTATCCCCAAAATAAGTTACTAACAAATAGCTCATTTGCCAGCCATGCCGCATTTCTTCGGTCATAATTCGGGCAAGGGCGGCGGCATCGTAATCGCTTGGCGCGGTATCGTACAAATAACGCTGCTGCTCCACCGAAGCAAATTCGGTATCACCTTGAAAAACGATATAATTGAGCAGAGCATCCCGCACGCGCTGGTCAGGAATTTGGGAAATACGCTCCCACTTTTTGCGGCCCTTGTACGCCCCAAACTCTACTTCGTCGGTATCCAGTTCGCCAAACTTGGTCTCAAATTTATAATTTTTGACATAAGGGTGTTCAATCCCCATTTCCTTACGCCAACCGCCAAAAAGGTCTACCCATTCATCAAAAGTTGCAATACGTGCCATCATGTCCTCCCAATCATGTAAGCTGCGAGTTGCGAGTTAATAACAATTCAGGTGTAGGAGGGATTTCTAATCCCGATTTTATCTAAATCCGTCTTTATCGGGATTAGAAATCCCTCCTACATTGACTCTGACTTGAAGGTTACTTTAAATTCTGAATTAATAACTCGCAACTCGCAACTCATAACTAATATTACTTGCCAGTGAAGTTAGCCATAGTTTTGTTAGTGTAGGCGGCTAGGCCGAGTTTGGCATCGTCGCTCTGGAAAAGCTGCTGTTGCAGTTCGCGTTCGATAGCCAGACTGGAATTAAAATCTACTTCAATGCCGCTTTGGATAGAACGTTTGATAAGGCCCACTGCTTTGGTTGCTTTGTTGGGCGGGCAGAACTGGCGAGCGTAATCGCAAACTTGTTCCCAGTAATCCTGCGGGCTACCTTCGTAAATATAATTGATAATACCCCATTCCTGGGCTTCTTCAAAAGAAAAAGTTTTGCCTTCGACGATTAGTTCAATCGCCTTGTTTTTGGGAACGAGTCGGGCCAGACGTTGCGTGCCACCCGTTCCCGGCAACACGCCCAGCGCAACTTCAGGTAGACCCATGCGGCCACTATCCTTGCGGGCAATCCGAATATCACAAGCCATCGCGATTTCCATCCCACCACCGACGGTGTGACCGTTCAGGGCGGCGATTACCAATTTGGGGGTTTGTTCGAGGCGGTTGAGGGTTTCGTTGGCGTGGAGGCAGAAGAAATATTTGAAGCGGGGCGTAACCCGTTGCAGCATAGCAATATCCGCCCCTGCCGAGAAAAATTTGTCGCCCTTACCCCGAATAACGATTACATGGGCCTTTTCATCCATTCGCGCCCGCAAAATCGCTTCGTCCATCGCCCGGAACATTTCGTAAGAGTAAGTGTTGGCCGGAGCGTTATTCATTTCCAGAATGGCGAGTCCATCTTCAACCCGGTATTCGACCAATGAGCCAGGGCCGTTTGGGTCGGCCAATTCAGTTCTGCTTTCCACAGCCTCGATAGTCATTTTTACCTCCCTCGGTGTAGCCCGCTCAACAATAAGCAGGGCCTAGAAATCTCACAAAGAATTTGAACGATTGGTAGAATTTTAGCAGAAGCTTTTATATCTGTCAATAGTGTACGCTCAAAGATTGACTTTGTGGCTTTTTTACCTTAAAATAGAATTTGAACGGCTGGTCAAAAATTCAAGAATTGGCGTAAACTTGGCCCCAAATTTATTTCAGGGAGATTAAACGTCAGACGGTTTTCTTAAAGTCAATCCTGAATATCTATAAATTCAAGACAGTTAGGTTTATATGGTCGAGAAATTGGCAGAAAAAGGAAAAGTACGGTTATCCCAGCAAACCATTGTGGCGGCGGCGGCAGAATTGTTCGCCCGCAACGGCTTCGGAGCAACTAGCCTGGATGATATGGCAACCGCGCTGGGCGTTACCAAAGGGGCCTTATATTATCACGTCAAAAACAAGGAAGAAATTTTGCGGCTGATTTTCCTGCAAGTGCTGACAATCGCCGAAGAACCCCTGCGCCAGATTGTCGAAAGCAAAATTGACCCCGCCGAAAAATTGGCGCAGGCCATTAGCCATCATACCGCCGTTGCCGCCGACCGTTCGCCCCAAATGATTGTTTTCTACCGGGAGCAAGTGCATTTGACCGGGCCTTTTTCTCGCGAAATCAGCCACCGCAAAAAAACTTATGAAAGTTACTTCGAGCAAATAATCGAAGAAGGAATTGCCGCCGGACAATTCCGGGCCGAAGTAGACCCCAAAATTGCCACTTTTGGTATTCTCGGTATGTGCAACTGGCTATCCCAATGGTACAAACCGGGTGGCACTTATACCCCTACCCAAATCGCCCAATTTTTCAGCCAATTAGTTGAGGGCGGCTTATTGGTATCAAGAACCTCATAAAATTGTTAAAAATCTGGCTTCGGTAGGTTTGCCCGGCAGTTATTTCACACCTACTTTTGCCGCCAGCCGGATGGCAGGCTGGACGGCGCATATTCTGGAACAGGTCAGCGACAATCGCTTGATTCGGCCTGAAGCTAATTACGTTGGGCCGGGC
>JBBQGP010000012.1:0-49889 GCA_038323095.1 Chloroflexia bacterium
AAAATACCGGGTTAGTAGTGTTGAACGAATGGGTCCACCCCAGTGGCAACGCTATTGTCATAAAAAGTGGTAATTATAAAGAAAGGATTATCACTTAAAAATTGGTTGCCCAAAAGTATTGACAACTGGGTCCTTTATAATGAGGTTAATTTCTTTATCTCTGAATTGGTCGCGGGTCTTTACCTTTGGGTTGATAGTTCTGAGTTTGTTATTGACCGCTTGTGGCGATAATGCCACTGCTACTCAGCCGACCTCCGCCGCAAGTGTGGCTGTAGCGACATCTGGCACCAGCTTCACCACACCTAACTCTTCTACAAATCCTACAACTGGCAGCAATACTACACCTTCTAACAGCCCGAACTCAGCGGTTGGGACTGCTAGTAGTAATAGTACAGGTTCTAAAACTAAAGTGGTTTTCTGGTCAAACCAACGGCACGATCAGCCTTTGATGAATGCCCAAATCGAGCAATTCAACCGGGAAAATCCCGATAATCTGGAGATTGATTATAAGATTTTTACCGATGATTACCCGAATTTACTGCAACTGGCCTTTCAATCCAATCAAGGTCCAGACATCTTCATCACTCGCTCACTCGAAAATATGCCAAGCATGGTCAAAGCCGGTTATGTTGAACCACTGGACAACTATTTAACCCCGGAAATTAAAGACCGAATTGGTCAGGCCAATTTTTCCGAAGGAATGACCGTGTTCAACGGTAAATTCTACAGTCTGCCGACTTTTGCTTCGACTTTCCGACTAATTTATAACAAGGACTTGTTCAAAAAAGCTGGTTTGAGCAATCCCCCTAGCACTTTAACTGAACTGGTTGAAGATGCCAAAAAACTGACCCAGATAGGCAAAGTTGATGGCGCATACGGTTTTGCGATTAACTTAAAGACTCCCTCGAACGCCTGGAATCGCACGCTATCCCCGGTAGCTACCAGGAGTGGCTTCCGGGATTACGACTACAAAACCGGACAGTACAACTTTGCGGTGGACAAGCCAATTTTGCAAGCCTTCCGGCAGACTGTGACCGACGGCAGTATGTTCCCCAGTTATCGGTCACTGGATATTGACCCGCTCCGTAGCCAGTTCGCCGACGGCAAAATCGGGATGTATATGTCGGTTTCGGCGGAAGTAGGGGTCTATGTCAATCAATTTACCCCTAAAATTGAGTGGGCCGCCGCGCCCATTCCGACTGTAGATAGCCCGGCCAAAAGCGGTAGTTTGCTGGGCCGCACCGACTGGCTGGCAATGAGTGGTCGAAGCAAGAACAAAGCGGCGGCCTGGAAAGTCATGCAGTGGTTCTACCGGCCAGAGTTTTTAATTAAATACCAGGAGGAGGGGTATGGCAACCTGGTGCTACCGGGTCTGTCGAAGAGTGCCAAACCACCCACCGCGCCTGGTAGCAGCTACTTTTTACCCGATTTCAAAAACGGGGATGCCGTATGGCCGCTCCCGCCCACGGTGAGCAAAATCGAGGGTAAAGATTTTAGCGCGATGTTTGCCGAGTACGTTTTTGGACTTACTCCTGACTTGGACACGATGTTGAGCGATTTAACGGCTCGCTATAACAAGGCTCTTGCCAGGGATGTTTCGTCCGGCACAATCCAAAAACTGGTGCTGCCAGACTTCGACCCCGCCCAGCTAAAGGCCAAATAACAATCGAGAAATTGGTGCGAAATTAAATCAGCAGAGCTTAGTTCTCAGCTTAATTCCCGTTGCGGTTTTTTAGAGTATCGGATAGTGAGGAGCGTCTTCATGAGGGAGTATTCGTACAGTGAGCGCGATTTTACCTTTGGGCAAACTATGTTGACACTGCGTACTGCTATCAACCTGACGCAGTCCAGTCTAGCCCAGTATTTGGGTGTCTCGCGCCGGGCAGTGGGCGATTGGGAGTCTGGTAACAAGTATCCCAAAGCCGATAATCTCAAGCAGTTTATTGCCCTAGCCATCAAACATCAGGCTTTTGAGGCCGGACGCGAAGCTGAAGAAATTCGTTCGCTTTGGCAAACCGCTCGCCAGAAAGTGCGATTAGATGAAGTCTCGCTCACCGAATTGCTATCGAATGCTAGAAGCTCAGAGCTAAGTCAAGCGAACGCTGCTCCTACAGTTGTTTCTTCGGAGGTAGCTATGGGAGAATTGAAGGTGGATTGGGGCGATGCCCCCAGCGTCCCGACTTTCTACGGACGCGAGTCGGAACTGACTGAGTTGAGAAAGTGGGTAGTCGAAGAAGAATGTCGGGTGGTGAGCTTGCTAGGGCTAGGCGGCATTGGCAAATCGGCTCTGGCGGTCAATTTTATGCACCAGGTGGCTCACCACTTTGAGGTAGTAATCTGGCGTTCCTTGCGCGATACTCCCGACTATGAAACTCTGCTGAATGGATGCCTTGAGATATTGGCTCCAGAGACACTTAATCAGGGGTCTTTTAACCTGGAACAACGCTTCAGCCTGTTACTAAAACTTTTGCAAAGTCGTCGGGTTCTGCTAGTGCTGGATAATCTGGAAACTCTATTAGAAGGAGGCCAGAATAGCGGTTCTATGCGACCCGGTTATGAGGATTACAGCCGCCTCTTACGCCGAGTGGCTGAAACGACCCATCAAAGTTGCTTGCTGCTGACTAGCCGAGAGAAACCAATTGTGCTGGCAGCCCTGGAAGGTAGTCTGTCACCAGTACGTGTCTTGCGCCTTGCTCGTCTGGATACCGAGTCTTGTGAACAGTTGCTGCTAGATAAGGATATAGCAGGCAGTTTCGTTGAACGAGCGCAATTAAGCGAAATCTTCGCGGGCAATCCTTTGGCCTTGAAAATGGTTGCCCAAACCATTGTAGACCTTTTCGAGGGGGAAATCGCCCCCTATTTGGAGCAAGGGCAGGTTATCTTTGGGGGAGTGAGAGAGCTACTTGACCAGCAATTTGCCCGACTTTCTCCCTCGGAACAAACCGTGCTAAAGTGGCTGGCAATTATGCGCGAACCGGCTACTTTAGATGAACTATTCGCGGTGCTGGTTAAGTCAACCCCGCGCGTGTGGTTGTTGGAAGCAGTGGAGGCTTTGCATCGTCGCTCCTTAATTGAGCGCGGGGAAAAGCCGGGAAGTTTTACTTTACAATCGGTAGTCCTGGAATACCTGAGTGTCCGGCTGACCGTGGAAGTAGCGGACGAGCCTGTGCAAGACCCTTTTACCCGCCCACTAGAAACTAACTTCGTACAGGGTCAGCCTAAAGACTATCTACAGCAAAGCCAAGATCGATATTATCCAAAGACAGTACCAAAATCCTGGGGGAATAGTTTGTTAATTTCGGTAAATTAACAAGTTTTTGGCTTTGTTCGTCCCAAAAGCTCCCTGGCGTATTTAGCTAATTATCCTAAAGTATAAGTGCTAACCTGGTCTTACAACTACACTTTCGGGCAATGACATCTTATTTACGCCGAAATATAATAAAGTTGTCAAAAGTTCAATGCGCGAACATCATGCTCCCAACCAGCTTACCTTGACTATATTGGAAGGGCGAATTAACTTGTTACAAGCACCATCGTAGGTACTAAACCGTAGGCACTAAGTCAGCTTAACATAAAACTCTCAAAGGGAGGTTAGTATGAAGCAACTAAGCAAGCAACCCGCAGTCTCCACCGAAAGGTGTCTGGAGTGTGAGGAGAATGAAACCTGGGTATATTCTTACGAGAAGCAACACACTAGATTAGGTAAAGAACATGAACTAGCGATTCCATCGCATTACAACCTGGCTTCTGAAACCCTGACCTCTCAAAGAGAGCATTCAAAGCCGGAATATCATAACCTGCGAGTGGGAGAGCATCAAATTGAGGTGATGGTTCACGGGCCATTGTTTGAGCTTAAAATTCTCAACCAGGAAAAAGAGCCGCGAATAATTCTCTGGGGTGTCGAACCTGCTGAGGCAATTAGTTTATTAACCCTGCTGACATCTAAACTGTTAAAAAACTAACCTGACTTTACCTTATCTTGGTTGGGTGGAATTGGCCGGACATCTGCCAACCTACGCCATTATGCTGGTACTTTTGATAGTAGGCCCAAGCAGCTACGGGGTTGCTCAAAAAAGTGCCGAACTGCTAATTCAGGAAGCGGGTCGAGTGGAAGAAGAGCGCGTCAAAGTTCCTAGCGGTCAGGTCTAAAATAGGCTATCGAATTTATATAGCCGGAACTCGCACACTTTATAGAGAGGTAAAGTAATGGATATTTTTTCCAGTTTGGCAGTCTTGGGTTTAATGGCGGTGCTGGCCCCACTTATCGCCGCCGCTAAATTTCTGCTGCGCCCACCAGTGGTGGTAGTGGAAATCGCATTGGGAATTGTAATTGGCCCGCAAGGGCTGGGGTTGGCCCGACCCAACCAGATAGTAAACTTTCTAAGTGAGCTTGGATTAGCCTTTTTGCTCTTTCAGGCCGGATTTGAACTAAATCTTGGGCGGATTAAAGGTCGCCCGCTCCGTTTGGCCTTGAGCGGCTGGGTTATTTCGGTTGGGGTAGCTCTGGTACTGGCCGTCCTGCTTCAGTCGGTGGGATTGGTTAATTCTTATTTGTACGTAGGTATCGCAATGACTACTACCGCCATCGGAGTAATTATGCCCATACTGAGCGACTCCAATATGCTACAAAGCTCTTTCGGGTCACTCGTTCTGGCTATTGGGGCAATAGGCGAATTTGGCCCGATTGTACTTAGTGCCTTGCTGTTAGAAGGAAGTAAAAGCAAAACGGTGATTGCGGTTTTATTGAATGTATTTTTTCTAATTGTCATAATCAGTTTTTACCTGGCGCGACGCTGGCGACCAGCCTTTTTGATTCGGGCAGTAGACCGCACAATGTCATCCACCGCCCAGCTTGGGGTCAGGCTCTCGCTTTCGATCTTGATGGGCATGATCTATCTGGCCGCCACTTTTGGCCTTAGTAGTCTATTAGGGGCGTTTGGGGCAGGCTTGATTGTGGCACAGGCCGTCAGTCACCTCGATAAAAAAGACCGTGAACTGCTTGATAGCAAGTATCAGGGTCTAGGGTCTGGTTTTCTAATACCAATATTTTTCCTGGTAAGTGGCTTAAACTTTGATTTAGTAGCTCTGTTTCAGAGTGGGCGGAATCTGCTGCTCGTACCACTTTTCCTGGTGCTTTTTATAGTTGTACGGGCCGGGCCGCTTTTTTTGCTGAGCTGGCACCAGGTTTCACACCTGGAACAATTAAAGCTTGGACTTCTTTCGGCAGTCGAATTACCGGTTGTAGTAGCAATTACCACGCTGGGGGTAAAAGCGGGTCAGTTGCAGCCAGAAACCGCTACGGCGATGGTTGGGGCTGGAATGCTCTCGGTTTTTCTGTTGCCCATAATAGCCCTGAGACTCAGTTCATCGGAGGACAAGAGAGCATTCTTTTCTGGGGGCCAGCCTACCTAAATCGTGCAAAGTAAGCAGAGCAAAAAGCGGTAGCCTGGAAGTCCTTCCAGACTGGATTGGCTCTCGCAAAAGAATGCTCTCCAAACTCACCGAGCCGGGGTTCTTCTTCATCTTCACTGAGCCAATCTCTGGCCCAGACCACCAGATTGTGAACCAGTTGGGCTAAAAGCACCAGCATTTGTTAAAGTTCTGGCCCAAAAGTGATTTATGGCGTATTTTGGGCGAAGTTTAGGTAACTAATCTAAACGCTATCTATCCTTAAAGCTAACCCGAAGAATCAAACCTGGCCCACTAATTGCACGTATAATACAAGTAAATAGAATTAAGTAATGTGAGCAATTAAAAAACATAATAAGAAAAATAAAGTTAAGGACTAATACAATTAGTTTAAGGGCAATCAAGGAGTGGAGATGTTTGATTTTTTGAAGAAAAAAGAAGTAGAAAAACTTTCATTAGCTCAATTTGGGTCAGAAGAAAGCTGGAATTGGCAAGGACACCACATAGTTTTTACCGTCACCGGGCGAGGTCAACCTCTTTTGATGCTGCACGGTATCAACGCCTCATCCTGGGCTTTTGAATTCCGGCACAATCTCAAGGCGTTGAGCCAGCAATACCGAATTTATGCCCCTGACTTGCCGGGCTTTGGCCGCTCCGAGCGTAAGCCGATACAGTATACCGCCGAAATGTACCTTGAGTTCATCACTGATTTTGCCCGCTTTGTCGGCGAACGCGAGGGACAAGCTCCCGCTACTCTTTCAACCAGCCTGACGGCAGCTCATTTAGTCGGTGCAGCCGCTAAAAATCCTGATTTGTTTGGCCCGCTAATGCTGGTTTGCCCTACCGGGTTGGAACGTTTGAACTTTGCGCCGGGCAAAGGGGCTAATCGCGCCCGTAAAGTTTTGTTTGGGCCAGTTGGCAGCGTGGTTTTTAGTTTAATAACCGGCAAACGCTCGACCCGGCTTTTTCTGGGCCGTGATGGTTACTATGACCCCAATTTTATGAATGAGGAACTTTTGCAGGGTTATTATAATTCGAGCCACCAGCCGAACGCCAAATATGCTCCGTTTTGTTTTATTACCTTTGGCCTGAATTACTCGATTGAGGAGCAGTGGGCCGGGATAAAGCAGCCAGTCGTAATAATGTGGGGACGCGAAGCCAAAATTACGCCTTTAGAAAACGCCGCTCGCTTTTTGCAAGAACGACCCGGCACGGAGCTAAAAATATTTGAACGCTGCCGACTGGCTCCCTACGATGAGCAATCCAAAGACTTCAATCTTTTTGCTTTGGAATGGCTTTCCACCCACTATAGCTCCAGAGTTTCCCAGGTTTATAAGGTAGCCTGATAGCCAGTTTAATAAAGCTGAAACACGCAACAAAGGCCCAAACGTTATGTCTGGGCCTTTGTTAATTAATCAGAAATTCTATTCCTTTAGACAGTCAGATAATCAGATAATCGATTGGCCCAAGTAGTGACCAATAAGTTATAATCAACCAGGCATTATGGTTGTATTGGCCTGAATTTTGCGCCAGTTTTATTCAATCTGTTTTGGTTTCATTTTGTCCCGGTTTTGTGCGCTGACCTGAGTTGAAAGGAAGTTTTTATGCTCCAACGGGCAAGAATTGGCCGGGTAGCCGTAGTTCTAATCAGCTTGCTAACAAGCACTTTTGCGCTGATGGTTTTGGGGCCGTACTCGACAGCTAGAGCTTTAGATTTCGCCGATGCCGCATTCTCGAACCAGTGGCAAGGCCCGGATAAGCCGGTGCAGGATGGCAGTAGCCGTCGTTCGTGGGTTTGGGGTTTGTTTGTAAGCGAAGGCCGTAACGAGCCTTACGCCGATAGTCCCGGCGGACAAAGGCTGGTGCAGTATTTTGATAAAGCTCGGATGGAAATTAATAATCCAAACACTGCCCGCTCTGACCGCTTTTTTGTAACTAACGGTTTGCTCGTTACCGAAATGATTAGCGGGCAATTGCAAACTGGCGACAAAACTTTTGGGCCTAACCCGGTTGGCCCTTCTCAGGTGCAAGTGGCGGGCGACCCGGATAATGGGGCGGCTTTGACCTATGCCAGTTTTGGCCCGGTAGCCTCGCTTGAGGGGAACAATCGTATTCCTAATCAAAGCGGCCAACCCGCGATTAACACCCTTTCCAAAGACGGTACTGCCGGGCAAAATCCCGGTACGGCCAATTATGGGGTAGTCAACGCTTATTATAGCGAAGATTTGGGCCACAATATCCCCAACGTTTTTTGGGATTTCTTGAACCAGCGCGGCCCAATTTACCAGAACGGCGGCCTGACCAACGGTCTTTTGTTTGATTGGGTCTCTGCCGTCGGCTTGCCCTTGACTGAGGCTTACTGGAGCAGGGCAGTAGTAGCTGGAACGGAAAAAGATGTGTTGGTGCAAATGTTCCAAAGGCGGGTATTAACCTATACGCCCTCGAACGAAGCTGCTTTTCGGGTAGAAATGGGCAATGTCGGCCAGCACTATTTCAAGTGGCGGTATAACAGCCCACCTCCGCCCACTCCTACCCCTGCCCCGCCCGTTTCTACCCCTCTCCCGCCAGTTGCCCCGCCTGCTCCTGCTTCTATCCCGGCAGGCCCGGCTAATTGGTCAGCACCTTATAAAATGCCACAACCCGTCGCCCGCCCGATTGTGCGAGTACGCCCTACTAACGGAGACGTGTGGGTTTTGGGCGAAAACAAGGGAACTGCCGGAATTTATGCCAGCGTCCTAAATGGCCCGACCCTAAACCTCAAGCCGGGTAGTGGCGGTGAAAAAGTGGAAGCTTCTTTTGATAATGCCGGAAATTTGCACGTAGTTTGGCAAGAAGGTACTCAATATGGAATGCAGACCTTTTATGCCCGAATTAATCCCGATGGCAAACAGGCGTGGCTGCGCGATTTGACGCAGGAATTAACCGGCAAGGGCAGTTCTTCCGGCAATCCTTCGATTTATGCCAATCCTGCCGGTGGCTCGGTTTATCTGGCTCACGAAGAAAACCCGCAAACTTTGGTCGTTTACGAATCCAACGACCAGGGCCAAACCTGGATTAACCGCAAGGTAGTTGCCGCCAATAATCAGGCTCAACTTTCGCCGCGCCTGGTGGCCGATACCGCCGGTAATATTGTAGTGGTTTGGACCCGTAATCCTGGCTGCGGTTATTATGATATGTATGCCGCCACCCGCATTAATGGCAATTGGTCGAACCCATTCAACCTCACCAATTTTAACTGTGGTTGGAATATTTACGTACCGGGTATTAGCCTCGCCCCCAATAACGATGTTTACGTGAACTGGATTTCGCCCGGCAATCCCGGTACGGCTATTGGGGTACGTCGCTGGAACGCCCAAACCCAAAGTTGGGAGGCCAGACACGATATAATCTCTAATTCTGCCGGAAGTGACCGTATTCGCAGCAATACTATTACGGTTAGCAGTAATGGTACAATCTGGTCAGCTTTCTGTCGCGGGACGGATAACACTGGTGGGGCGTTTGTCTCAACTTCGACTGACAATGGTAATACTTGGTCGCCCGTCCAAAATATTTTCAACAACGTTCAGCCTGATGTGTGCAGCGTTACCAGCGTTGGCGGCAATGTTTATTACGTCGCTACTTTTAGTCGCCAGACCTATTTTACTTACCGAAGCCAATAAACCAAATTAGCAGGACAGGTACTTTTATTAATGGCTGAACAAACTTTAAGCCTTGAATTGGCCCGGCAGGTGCGGGGTGGGCAATTGCCCCACCTGCCGCCTCCGGCCTCCCCGATTTCTTCGCTAGTCGAGCTAACATTGGAAGCTCCGGCCAATGCCTATCCCGAAGCGGTTTTTAGTGACCCGCGTCGTGAACACGGTTGGCGTGTCGCCCTTTCGCCCGCCAAAAATAATCTAAATAATCTTTGGAAAGCCTCTATTTTGTTGCCGCAAGAACCAACCTTGCTGCGCTATTACTTTGAATTGGCCGACGGGACAATTATCCGGGAGCATCGCCAATACGAGGGCGAGATGGCGGCAATTTATGGGATTTGGCTCGACCAGGATTACAAGATTGCGGTTTACAACCCGGCCAGCACCCCGCCCGCCTGGGTTGCCGGACAGGTAATGTACCAAATTTTCCCTGACCGCTTCGCCAGAGCTACTCCTGACAACTTGACCGACCCGGCGGTTAATACCTATGGAGTGGACGTTTTGATAAAAAACTGGGACGAAATTCCTGAAAAGCCTTCAAAGGGCCGCGACTTTTTTGGCGGAGATTTGCGCGGCGTAATCAATAAATTGGATTATATTCAGGAACTAAGCATAACCTGTATTTACTTCACCCCCGTTTTCGAGTCGCCTAGCAATCATCGCTATGATGCGGTAGATTATTTCAAAATTGATAGTCGTTTGGGAACGGAAGCCGATTTGCGCGAACTAATCGAAACTGCTCAATCCAAAAATATCCGGGTAATGCTGGATGGAGTTTTTAATCATTGTTCTAACGAAAGCGTTTATTTCAGAGCGGCCCGTGATAGCAAGCACTCGCCCTATTATCGCTGGTTTAACTTCCTGAAATGGCCTGACCAGTGGTTTGGCTGGCTGGGGGTGCGCGAAATGCCCGAATTCGTGGAATGTCCCGAAGTTGAAGAATTTTTCTTTGGCAAGGGCGGCGTAGCCTTGCACTGGCTGGACTATGGCACTTCGGGTTGGCGGACCGATGTAACGCCCTGGGTTACAGACGAATATTGGCGACGCTTGCGGGCGGCGGTACGGCAGGCTTACCCGGAAGCTTACCTGATTGCCGAAGATTGGGGCGATGCCTCGCACCGCTTGCTCGGCGACAGCTTTGACGCTACCATGAATTATCGGTTTGGCTATTCGGTAGCGGGTTGGGCGGCGGGTAAGCTGACCGCGCCCGAACTGGATGACCGTCTGGAAACTTTGCGCCGGGATACGCCCCCGCCCCAGTTTTTAGCCCAAATGAACTTGCTCGGCTCTCACGACACGGTAAGGTTGCTAACCCGTCTGAACAATCATAAGGAGCGCGTCAAGCTGGCGGTGGCTTTACAGATGGCTTATCCCGGTGTGCCGATGGTTTACTATGGCGATGAAGCGGGTATCGAAGGGGATTACGCCGAAGATGGTCGCCGCCCTTACCCCTGGGATAAACCCGATGCCAACTTGCTGGCCTTTTTCCGCAAAGTAATCAACCTCCGTAACGCCAGCCTCGCCCTGAAATTTGGAGATTTGACTACGGTTTACGCCGATGAGCATTGTTACGGCCTGCTACGCCGCCACCCCGAAAATACCGTCCTGGCTTTATTCAACAACAGTGAACAAGCCTTGAAAATCGAAGTACCTGTTGGCGAAAATTGGCCCGCTGGAGAATGGCAGGATTTGCTAGGTAATTCAGAGCCGGTTCAGCCTGACGGCAATCGTTTTGTGGTTACGTTACCGCCCTTTGGAGCAGTCTGGTTTTCACCCGTTAGCCTCTCCCGCTAGAATATTGTTCCGCCAATAGAGCTGGGCAAAATCTATTGGTGGAGTAGTGTCTCACAAAAAGGCTATCTTGATACACCCGGAAAGGAATTGAACTAAATTTGGAATCGCTAAAATCTTACGAATATTTGATTAACTATCAGATAACTTATCCAACGGCAAAAGCTGCTCAAAGCGGGCAATTCGTTCACGTAAATACTCACCCCCGCGAAGACCAGGTTTTGCGCCAAATCTTAGCGCGTGAGCCGAATTTGAGCGAAGCGGACTATCTCGAAGTTCGGGTGCAGCTAAATCCGTCCAATCTGGGCTACAATCCTTATTTTGGTCTGGATAAGCAGAGCATCCGCAACTTTATAGCTCAATTCGACCAGCGTACCTAAGCTGCGAACCTTTAAGGAGTGGGCTAATTGAAAATTAGTACAATGAATTTTGAACTGCTATCCAGTTTTAAGGTCAAAGACTGGCCTTGCAAAAACCTGGATTGCACCCAAAAAAGTAGGGTATGACACAGATTTTTGCAATAGCTTTATTTGAGCATTAGTACAACGACTTGTGAACTGTCATTCTGAGCGAAGTTTACCAACACCTTACCGTCAGCCGAATTTGAGCGAAGAATCTTTTTGATTGAGCCGGGTCTACAAGTTAGAAGCGAGGCGCGGGCAGAGAATCCTTCGCTCACAAACAGTTAAAGGTAAAGGGCTGGTAATCGTCGCCCACACCTCATAAAGGGGCGTGACAGTGTTAAATACGGGTTTTACGGACAAAAATTTGAATTGCAAAAAAGTCTGCCACACCCAAAAAAGCAGCAGGGCTTGACTAGGACGGAAAGTTTTGTTATCTTTACATAAAAAGGGACAGAGGCGTTAGCATAAAGTAGAAAAGTTCTTTTCAGGTTCAGGAAAACAGGTATTATGCAGGGAAAAAACCGTCCTTCGGCCACTCAAAACATTGCCCGATTGTCGCGGCGGCGAATTGACTCGATTACCGGGTCGTTTCGTCGCGCCCGTTACCAGAGCCGCCAGCGTAGCAATGATGCTTTTACTCGTTTGCGACGCGGGCCGTTTGTGGGGCGTTCCACCTTACATACCTCGCCACCAGTTTTGGCTAGTGAGGCTGCTCCGGCCAGTTCGCCGTTAGAGACACGCGAACTTGTCCCGGCAGGGGTTGATTCCAGCACTTTGCCGACGCTTGCTTTGATGGGAACTGCGCCGCGCCCTGCCAGTGGTTTTAATCTGCCTGAAGAAAATCCACCTTATATCAGCTTCCTGACCGGGCAGCCGATGGACGAGCATTATGACGAGCATTATATAGAAGAAGATGAGGCAGGAATTGCCGCCGCCGATAGTGGTAGACCTGTCGCCGAGCAAACGACTGTCCCGGTGCCGACCTACGACCCGAACCGGCGTAGCACCCGGAATTTCTTAAGCTTGATGGGCCGCAGCGAACGCAATCCCCGTCGCTTTACTTTCAAAATTCGCAATCGTCGTCTGTTTTTCGTGGTAGCTTTATTATCGCTGCTGGCTTTGGTTGGTTTGGTTTTGGGCTTGCTTTATTTGGGCCGCTTTTTTCAAACGGCCACTTCGCAAAGCTTCGCGGTAGATTTTGTGCCATTTGGGAGCGGCTCGACTTACGCCGTTAATTCGGAGGGGACGCAAGTTTCCAAAGATTTATCCAATAATTTCAAGAGCGCGGCGGGCGTGCCGGGCTTGGAAGTACGGTTGGCCGATAGTGTTATTAAAGGCGGGGAAGTTAGCGCGGCGGAAAGCGAGTTAAAACGAACTGATGGTGATATTGTAGTTTGGGGAACGCAAGACCCCACCAGCAAAAAATTAAATTTGAGCCTTTTGCTCAAGCCAAACGGCCCGTTTGATGTGCCGGATGGGATGGGCTTTAAGGAAAATCAACGCCGTTTGTTTGACCCGGATTTGCTGGCCTTTGTAACTGACCCGCCCGCAGCGAATAGCAAACCAGGTGACCGCCAACCTCTGACTGTTCTGCTTTCGGGGCTGTACAATTATTATAGCGGTGGTTACGAGCAAGCGGTGGCCGATTTTACGGTTTTGAGCCGCAATAACGACCCGAATTTGCCCGCTATGCGTTTGCTGCGGGGCAATGCCCTTTTTGCCTTTGGGAAATACAGTCAGGCTCAGGATGAGTACGATAGATTGCTGGCCTTGATTAACGATAACCTGCAACGCGGTAGCCAGCCGCCGATTGACCCAGCCTATGTTTATAACAATCGCGGTATGGCTCTGATGTACCAGCCGGGTAAGGTAGACGAAGCGATTGCCAGTTTTAACGAAGCTATCCGGCGGCGGGGCGATTTGAGCCGACCCCGGATTAATCTGGTGGCAGCCCAACAAGACCGGCCCGGCGCAAGCCCCACCGATGCCGAATTAAATTTGCGCTTGAAAACGCTGGACGAAGCTATCAAGGTTGACCCCAATTTGCCAACGGCTTATTACTACCGGGGGCGGGTTTATGACGCGCTACGGGATAACGATAAAGCAATAGTAGCCTACCAGCAAGCTAGTAAATTGGATGCCAATATTCCGGCTTATTACCGCGAGTTGGGCTGGGCTTACATCGAAAGCGGCAAAGACGATAAGGTCGAATCCGCCCGCGCTACTTTTGATTCTGGTTTTAATTTAGCCCAAAGGCAGCAACAATCCAGCCGTGACCAGGCTTTGCGCTATACCAGCCAGAACTTGACCGAGTTGGGTCGCGTCTGGCAATTGCGCGGTCAGGCATTGGAAGCCGTTCAGAATGACTTAAAATATGGGCTGGCACGTTCGGCTTTTGAAAAAGGGCGACGCGAAGGCAATAAAGTTGGCAACCCCTTTGACAAGGCAGTACGCTGGGCGCAAAGCAAAAAAACCGCCTTGGAGGATGCCCGTGACCGTTTGCTGGAAGTTATCGGGGCGCGGCCCGAATTTGGCGAACCGCATTTGTATTTAGGTATGACTTATGAGCTTTTAGGCGAAGGTGATGCCAGTAGCGAATACGGCAAAGCCAAACAACTTGAGAAAGACCCTACCAGACTTTTAAGGTTTAGTCAGGCTTTGGCGGATTTTTATATTGGCCGCAAGGATTATAATCGGGCAATTGCCGAATATAGCGATTTCCTCAAAACTCGCCCGAATACCTGGCAGGCTCAATTAGGCTTGGCAAAGATTTACCTTGACCCAAGCTTGAGCCAGTTCGATAAAGCCCTGAAGCCAGCGCAAAAGGCGGCAGAACTTAAGCCCGATAATGCCGAAGCTCAAATTACGGTAGGGAAGGTTTTGCTAGGGTTAAAACGCTATGACCAGGCTTTGCCTTATTTTGATAAAGCTTTGCAAATCAAGCCGGACTATACCGAAGCGCGGGTAAGGCGGGCCGATGCCCTGAACGGTTTGGGAAGAAAAGATGAAGCTGCTAGAGATTACGAGACGGCTATCAAGCAAAACGATGCCTTCCCGGAGGCTCGTTATAGTTTGGGGATGATTTACCAAAATCAGGACGGTGCGAAGGCCCGAACCGAGTTGGAGACGGCGGTCAAGCAAGACCCCAATCTGGCTTCGGCTCATTATCAGCTAGGCTTGATATATAGCCAAAACGATACTACGATTGATAAGGCGATTACTTCGTATGGGGAGGCAATCCGGGTAGTCGAAAGCGAAATAAAGGTCAACCCGCAAGCTTATCGCGTTCCGGCTTTTTATCCTTCCGCCTATTATTTGCGCGGCTTGCTTTATGAGAGTAAGGGCCAGCTTGAAAACGCCGAGCGTGATTATGCCCAGGCTTTGACAATTGAGCCGGGTTTGTTTAATGCCCGTTACCATCGGGCTTTGGTGCTGGTACGGTTGGGCCGACTGGAAGATGCCTTGAAAGAGGGCCAATTTGCGGTACAGCAAAACCGTTCCAGTGCCGAAGCTCAAAGCGCGTTGGGGGACGTTTACCGCTTGAGTGCTGACCATAACAAGGCTGTGACAGCTTACACTGAGGCTTTGCGTTTACGAGTGAATTATACGGTAGCCTTGTATGGTCGGGCGGTTTCCTATTACCAATTGCAGAAATATGATGTCGGCCTAATAGATGTTCAAAAACTGATTTCGCTTGACCAAAAATTTCCCGGCGCATTGGTGTTACAGGCTCAATATCAAAACCAGCGTAGTGATTATGCTTCGGCTATGAAGTCTTTGGATTTGGCCCGCCAGATTTACCCGAACGACCCGGATTTGTTCACCACGCAAGGCATTACCTATATGCGGAGCAATCAGGCTGCTAAAGCGTTCGAGGCTTTTAACCGGGCAGTGCAAATTGACAATGCTCAAGTTGAGGCCCATTTCTGGTTGGGTGCGCTTTACAATGGGCAGCTACAGCACGACAAGGCGATTACTGAGTACGAAAAAACGGTGCAATTGCGGCCCGATTGGTCGCTGGCCTGGCGGTATTTGGGGGAGCAGTACGCGGCATCAGGCAAGCCTGATACGGCCATAGAAAAATTCACTAAAGCTATAGAAAAAGATAAAACTCAAATTGAGGCTTTTTATCAACGTGGCAACGCTTACCGCGCGACTAATCAAAGGGCTAAAGCTCAGGCTGATTATGATGCGGCTTTGGGCCTGAATGCAAAATATGCTCCGGCTCTTTTCCAGAAGGCCACAACCTACGAGGAAGTCGGCGATACCCCTAACGCCAAGAAATATTACCGTCTGGCGGCAGACAACGCCCAGCCTTCGGAAAGCGGTATCAAGGAAGATGCCCTGCGTAGCCTGACCCGGCTAGGGTAAGAAGGGTTGTCGGTGAAAGAGTTGTTAGAAAGCCAAAGTTTGTTGTAGTTGGTTTTTACCAACTTACGGTATATTAGCCCGAAATTCATTTCAGGGCAAGCTTATCACTAATCTGACAATCCGCAACTTCTTTTCTAAGAACTCGCAACTCGCAACCCCGTTCCCCCCGACAACCAACAACCGACAACCCTTCTAAAGATTGCTCTTACTTGACCTTTTCCAGAACCGAAGCAAGGCGGGTAGGCCACGTCAGCCGCTCGGCAAGTTCGGCCCGACCCATGTCCAGCAAAATTTTATCGTCTTCGATTTTGTTGAGCCAGCTTGCCGGAATAATTGCGTTGTGACCATTGCCAAAAGAAGCGGTCAGGCTTAGAAGGCGAGGGCTGAGGTTGTGGCGTTCGATACCTAGATAGAATTCACGAATTTTACCGCGTCCACCGTCGGTCAGCAAAAGTTGGGTTGAACTGCCAAGCTGTACCAACTCGGTAGCGCAATTGCGGATACGCTTGGTGTCCAGATAAGTTTGAGACGGATGATAGACAAAGAAGGCTTCGGGGTTACAGTGCAGCCAGGTAGGACTAACATCTTCGTCCGAGGTTTCGCTTTGATAGTCCCAGTACGGCTCAAGCGTTTCAAACTGGCGGTTACTTACTTCGAGGTAAAGCGGGTTAGCAATTTCCCCATCAGGATTGATAAAACATAAATGAGCGGGTACAAAGGTTTCGCGGGTTGATAGTAGCCAGCGTTTGCTTTGGACTACCAGGCCGCCCATTTGTAAATTTTCCCGGTCTAGCAGCAAGTATTTTAGTCGACCAAGCGTTTGCTGCTCAGCGGATATTACACTATTGTTCAGGCGAAGTCGCATAACCGCCTCCAAAATTTCCAGTAAGTAAAATTATAGTACACTCTATCGGTTTGATAGTTACAAGCTATGAGTAAGACTCCTGAAAAGACGCTGCTATTGCCAAACTTGATAATAGCTTTGTGTGTAATCACCTTTAAACAATATATGCCAATAGAAATTAAATCAGGGTTCTAGCCCCGGCGTGTTCTTCTTAAAATGTTTATATCACTGTCCGCCGGGATTGTCAATCGGGTTATACTATCGATTTTGGAATTAACCTGACTTTAAAGCTGGTTTGGGTCAATATTGGCCCGACGCAATTTTTCCAGCAAATCTTCGTACTCTTGCTGCTTTTGCTCAAGCTCAAGCTGTTGGGTTTCCTGCTTGGTCAGACGCAAATTGCCGTCCCGGTCATAAAGGCGTAGATAAGATAAATCCGGCCAAGCCAGCTATCCAGTTTCTCACTCCATAACCAATCACGCTCATCTGGTTCGATTTCCCAGGTGTCCTGAGAAGTAATCTCAATTACCACTGAGGGCGGCGGGCGACGGGGCGGATTTATGCGATAGCTTTTTTGATTGACCCGCTCTTCGGAGGTCAAAACTACCCCCTTGAATACCCCAATATTGGGAGCAAGATACTTGCGGCGGGCATAAACTACCGCCAGATTATCGCTGATAAACCAGCCCTGCTGCCAAAAAAATGCTTCCAAAACCGCTATAAGGTAGCGCACCAGATCTGATTGTGAGGTACTTTCCGGCAAATCTTCCTCCATAAATATTTCACGGTCAGTAATCTCAGTCTCAATATCCATAAACCTCTCCCGGCGTTGTGAGTTGTGAGTTGTGAGTTGTGAGTTGTGAGTTGTGAGTTGAGCCTGATTTCAAAACTCGCAACTCGCAACTTCCTAAAGCATTTCAACGACAGCAGCGATGCCCTGCCCGACTCCGATACACATCGTAGCTAACCCGTAGTGACCGTTGCGGCGGCGCAGTTCGTAAAGCAGGGTAGTCAAGAGCCGCGCCCCGCTTGCCCCTAGCGGATGGCCTAGCGCAATTGCTCCGCCGTTTACGTTCACTTTTTCGGGGTCAAGGCCCAAATCCTGCACACAGGCGAGGCTCTGGCTGGCGAAAGCTTCGTTAATTTCCACTAAGTCCAAATCGGCTACGCTGATACCGGCTCTTTGCAAAGCTTTGCGACTGGCTGGAATTGGCCCAACGCCCATAACCGCCGGGTCTACCCCAGCCACCGCTCCTGTCACAACGCGGGCCATCGGCTGCAAGCCCAATTCTTTAGCCTTTGCGTAAGAAGTAATTACCAGAGCCGCCGCCCCGTCGTTAATCCCGCTCGAATTTCCGGCAGTAACCGAACCGTTCGCCCGGAAAGCTGGTTTGAGGGTGGCTAATTTTTCAAGGGTAGTGTCGGCGCGGGGGTGTTCATCGGTATCGAACATGACTGATTGCCCCTTTTTCGGGCCGGGAACGCTTACTGGCACAATCTCATCCTGGAAGCGTCCGGCTTGCTGGGCGGCGGCACAGCGCATCTGGCTGCTATAGGCAAATTCGTCCTGCGCCTGTCGGCTGATTTTCCAGCGTTCGGCCACGTTTTCGGCGGTTTCACCCATCGACCAGGGGTAATACATTTCGGATAGCCGCGAGTTGATAAACCGCCAGCCCAGTGTCGTATCCTCGATTTTCGGATTGCGCGAGAAAGCACTATCGGCCTTGCCCATTACAAAAGGAGCGCGGGTCATGCTCTCTACGCCGCCCGCCACGAATACCGCGCCTTCGCCCGAACGAATTGATTGCGCCGCGCTAATCACGGCTTGCAGGCCACTTCCGCACAAGCGATTGACGGTTACGCCTCCGGCTTCTACCGGCAACCCGGCCAGCAAAAGCGACATACGGGCTACGTTGCGGTTATCTTCGCCTGCCTGGTTAGCGCAACCCATGTATACATCTTCGATGAGGGTTGGGTCAATTCCGGCCCGCTTGACCGCTTCGGCGATTGCCAGCGCACCCAAATCATCGGGGCGGCTATCTTTCAAAGTTCCGGCATAGCGACCAATCGGGGTACGCACCGCCGAAACGATTACTGCGTCATTATTGTTTAATTCTGCCACTTTGCAGTCCCTCCTACTTATTATATTCTTTCAAAGCCTCAAAGAATTGAGCGTGAATAACCGGGCTGGCGGCGACAATGCTGGGGCTTTGGTAAGTTATGGGCTGGTTGTTCTCGCTGCTGACTTTGCCACCCGCCTCGCTGACGATTAACATCCCAGCCGCCATATCCCAGGGCTTTAGCCCGCGATGATAAAACAAATCAAACCGACCACAAGCCACGTTGCACAGGGCCAGCACCGCCGAGCCAAGTATTCGCATACTTCGCACACGCGGGCGAAAGAAATACGCTTCCCGCAGTTGTTGCAAAGCTTTTTCTTCATTATATCCCAAATCGAAGCAAACCAGAGCCTTGTTTAGCTGGCTTTCCGGGCCAACCGAAATCTTGTACTCGTTCAAATACGCCCCCTTGCCCCGTTCTGCCACAAACATTTCATCCCGAAAGGGATTATATACTACTCCCAAAATCATCTCATCTTCTTCGGCGACCCCGATAGAAACGCAACTCGTCGCTAAATCGGCGGCATAATTGGCCGTACCATCAAGCGGGTCAATCACCCAGGTGTAGGGCGAGGCGTTTTCGGCGGCGTGATAACCGCCTTCTTCGGCCAAAATATTATGGTCGGGGAAAGCTGCCTTAATATGCCCGATAATAATCTTTTCGGCCCGTTCGTCTACTTCGGTGACGACATCTTTCGCATCTTTATATTCCATCGTGGCCGGGCCGGGCGGAAATCCCTTGCGCCAATCCAGCATGAGTTTCCCGGCTTCCCTCGCCGCCGCCAACGCAACCTCTTTCAATTCTTTGTCATCCTTTTTTCTATTTTCGCCATTTAGTCTTTAGCTTAGCAACGATTCAGCCAGCCTTAATATAGGAGGGATTTCTAACCCCGATTTTACCCAGAGCCATCAGTATCGGGATTAGAAATCCCTCCTACACCTAAACAGTTATTTGGCTTTTACCTTTTGGAGTATAGCACAGGGTTAGGCCAGAAGGCACATGTAGTGTTTACTACAGACCGTTTTGGGGCAATTGTGGAATACTTGGATAACTATTGACAGGCCCGGCTTAGGGGCGATTTGCTATCTACAGCACTTTTTATTTTAACTGAGAATCCAAAGGGAGCTTTTTATGGTGCATTATGTGGCTGTCCAGGGCGATTTTGAACGTAGCATCCGGCTTGAAGAAGATTTGGAAGTAGTTTACAGCTACTTTACCGATTTTAATTTTATCCTGCCTCGGTTGCCGGAAATCGAGCGGGTTTTGCGCTACGCCGATAATCGCTATCGCATGATTTTTGGGGCAGACGACGGGCGCGGCCATGAACTGGGCATCGTCTTTGATATTCGCCACGAAATGCTTGAAAATCGCCATATCAAAATGGTTTCCCTGCCGGTTGCCCAGCACGACATCCAGCAAGACCCGCGTTTGCAAAATAGCAAAGGCCCGCTTTTTCCCGGCAAATTTAGCGGCGAAACCCTTTTTCACCAGCAACCCAACCATATTGAAGTAATCTATCGGGTTCGGCTGGAAATCGAAATTGAAGTGCCGCATTTCCTGAATTTCTTGCCGAAAAAAATGCTGCAACAAATTGGGGATACAATGATGAAGGTAAAGCTCAGTAGTGTTGGCGACGGTATGGCTCGGCGGATGTCAATGGATTTTCAGGAATGGTGCGAGGCGAACCGGGCAAAATTGCCAGTTGGGGTACGCGCTGGACGGCAAACCACCTCCGCTCAGGTGCAACAAAGCCGTATTATTCAATCCGCCGACCCCAGACCCTCAAACGAGCTAAATTAACCAAAGGTCAAATTCTTATGAGTGAAGAAAAAAAGGAGGGGCGGGCGGAAGAAGTCGCTCGCGTTCGGGGGTATTTGACCAGTCAGGCGGCGAAACGAACTCCGGCTCAAATAATCGAAGCCTTGCGTGAGGCTCATCAGCAGTTTGTTGCGGCCACCAATGCCGTGCCGGAAGCGAAATTTCGGGTCTCACCAAACGAGGGAGAGTGGCCCGCCCTTGATATTTTAGAACACGTGCGACTGTTAGCTGAATTTGATGTGAACACGATTGTCAGGGTAATAGAGCAGGGTGAACAACCCAAAATTAACATTGACCTGAAACGTTTAGATGCGCCCAACCCCGCCCCGGATGCCACTCGTCAGAAATTGCTAACAAGTATAAACGATTTGCGGGAGTTGTTGATAGGGGCGGTACTCAAGGCTGACCCAACGGCTTACCTGGATATTACCTGGGGGCATAGCGAGTTTGGGCAAATGAACTGGCGAGAATGGCTGCTTTTTGCGCGGGTACATACCCTCGACCACGCCCGCCAGATGCAAGGTATAGCGAACGTCTTCAATTTGCAATTAAATTAACCGATTCTTCTCACTACTTTCCGCTACAGGTCGCGTCCTGTGGCCTTCTTTTAGTTGAACTTTTTCGGTTTATTGTTTATTATCTTGTTAGCAGCGAATCGAGCAATACCTGTCTCAAATTAGCCTTAAAAGGTTGTATAATACAGGGGCAATGTCTGCCCCACCCAATCGTCTTGAACAATCTTTACTTTTCAAAACTGGTTTTTAGAACCATCCAATCAGTCGGTAAAGTAGTCAAGCACCGCCCTGATAAACTGATGACAAGGAGCTTCTGGTGACTCAAAGCAGTATAAAAGGCAAAAGTCGGTCTGCCCCTACCCGTGTCAGTCTGAACAGCGATGAACTTTTTCTGAATTTGGACTGTGTAGACGAAGCGGCAATCGAAGCGGCCTACGAATATTGCCGCCAGACTATCAAACGCGGCTCTAAAGGCTTTTATTTTAGCACTCTATTTTTGCCCCATAAAAAACGGCGGGCAATGTGGGCTATCTATAACTTCTGTCGTTCTACCGACGATATGGTAGACCAGGATTATACCGCTACCCCTGCCGAGCTACGCGCCCGTCTAATCGAATGGGAAGACGAATTAAGGCGAGCTTTCGCCGGGCAAGTACGGTCTAATCTGCCGCAAATGCTGGCCTGGCATCATGCCGCTACTCATTTCAAAATCCCGGCTCATCCGCCCCTTGAACTTATCGAAGGGGTTCGGATGGATTTGATTAAAACGCGCTACGCCAATTTTGAAGAATTGCGCCTTTATTGCTACCGGGTCGCCAGCACAGTTGGCCTGATGGCTTCTGAAATTATCGGTTACAGCGACCCCGGCGCTCTGGAATACGCCGTTGAGCTTGGCATCGCTATGCAAATTACCAATATTTTGCGAGATGTGGGCGAAGATGCGGCACTAGGCCGGATTTATTTACCACAGGAGGATATGGCCCGCTTTGGCTATAGCGAAGAAGAACTTTTGCAGGGCGTGGTCAACCAGAATTTCGTGGAATTGATGAAATTTCAGATTGCGCGGGCGCGGGAACATTATCACCGCGCTGTTCCCGGCATTGAATTTCTGGACAAAAATTGCCGCCTTGCTATTACGGTGGCTGCCCACCAATATGCCCGTATTCTGGATGTTATCGAGCGCAATGATTACGATGTATTCAGTCGGCGGGCCTATGTGCCGCTTAACCAAAAATTGCGAACGCTGGCACGGGCCTGGGCTGTCCGCCGCTTTCGCCCTCAGCCTGTTCCGTTCAAGGCCGAAGAACTACGTCAACGCGGCGAATTTGTCCCAATTATCTTTGAATCGCGTCTGGACAGCGAGTAATTTACTGCTATAATACACCCACAGTTTTTTACAAAGACAGCCATTTTTAGAAAGAAGCGAAGCAAAAGCCCGGCTAAAGGCCGGGTTTCTGGTATTCCCAAAATGAGGATTTGAGCATGAACACCACTCCTAACCCCAGCTACAGTTTTACCTTGCGCCTGGAAATCGAGAACCGGGTCGGTATGCTGGCGAAAATTACCGGGGCGATTGCCGCCGCCGGAGGTGATATTGGCGCGGTAGATATTGCCCATAGCAGCCGTAATCTGGTTATTCGCGACATTACGATTGCCGCCGGAGACGAGGCTCACGCCGAGCATATTGTGGATAGCGTCAAGCAAATCGAGGGTATCCGAGTCGTCCATGTCAGTGACCGTACTTTTTTAATGCACCTGGGCGGCAAAATTAGCGTTAATGGCAAGTTTCCGATTAAAACTCGTGACCAGCTTAGTCAGGCTTACACTCCCGGCGTAGCCCGGATTTGCAACGCGATTGCTCAGGACAAAAACAAGGCTTTTACCCTGACCATGAAAAGCAACGCGATTGCGATTGTTACCGATGGTAGCGCGGTACTGGGTTTGGGTAATATTGGGCCGGAAGCGGCCTTGCCCGTTATGGAAGGCAAAGCCATGCTTTTCAAGGAATTTGCCGGGGTGGACGGCTTTCCAATTTGTCTGGCTACTCAGGATACCGAAGAAATTATTCAAGCGGTCAAGGCCATCTCGCCCGGTTTTGGCGGCATTAATTTGGAAGACATCGCCGCGCCGCGTTGCTTTGAAATCGAGGCCCGCCTGATTGACGAACTTGATATTCCCGTCATGCACGATGACCAGCACGGTACGGCGGTGGTAGTTCTGGCGGCTTTGCTCAATGCCCTGAAAATAGTCCGCAAACCTATCCAAGAAATCAAGCTGGTGCTGGTTGGGCTAGGCGCGGCAGGAACGGCCTGTGCCAAAATTATCGCCGCCTCTGGCTGCAAAAACATTGTAGGAATCGATATGCAGGGGGCAGTTTACGAGGGTATGCCCGGCAAGCTGGGCGCGGGGATGCAGTGGTTTGCCGACAATACCAATCCGCAGCACGAAAAAGGCTCTTTGGCCGAAGTTATGCGGGGGGCAGATGTTTTTCTGGGGCTTTCCGGGCCGGGCGTTTTGAAAGAAGAATATCTGAAACTGATGAATTCCGACCCAATTGTGTTTGCGCTGGCGAACCCGACCCCCGAAATTATGCCAGAGATTGCCGCCCCCCATGTCAGCGTGCTGGCTACCGGGCGCAGCGATTACCCGAACCAGATTAACAACGTTTTGAGCTTTCCCGGTATCTTCAAGGGCGCGTTGGAATGTCGGGCCAGTCGGATTAACGAACAAATGAAAATTGCTGCCGCCAGAGCTATCCAAAGTATTATCAGCGACGAAGAACTGATGCCCGATTATATTATTCCTTCGGTCTTTGACCATCGCACCGCCTCTGCCGTCGCTGCCGCCGTGGTCGAAGCCGCTTATGCTACAGGAGTAGCCCGCCGTGAACGTGACCACCTAAGCGGGGATTAAAGCAGCCTTATACCTTATACCTCTAACCTGATGCTACCCCATCTCTGTAAGATATTGCTCCGCCAACAGATTTAGCCAAATCTATATTGGCGGAGCAATGCCTCGCAAAACTTCCTATTTTGCAATTCAAATTATTGTTCATAAGTTCTGTTGCAAAAGTCTGTACTACCCCCCTTGTTATTTGATACTTGTTACTTGGCTGACTCTATGATATTATATACAGGTAAGCAAGCAAAACTGGCTGGCTGTTTTTGCATCACTAAAAATGTAAAAAAACCAGCCGTAAAAAAGGTAAAAATACAAAATGAAAATCCCTTTTAGACAATATCTGGCTTTGCTATCCCGCTATATGCAGCCACAGCGCGGGCGGGTTATCTTGCTGACGGTGCTGCTGTTTGGCGGGCTAGGGCTGCAACTAATCGGGCCACAGGTGTTGCGCTATTTCATTGACCGGGCTATGAACGGAAGCGGGGCGGCGGCTTTACTACCAATTGCCCTGCTTTTTATTGGATTGGCCCTTGTCGCCCAGATTTTGAATATCTGGGCGACCTATGTGAGCCAGAACGTTGGTTGGACGGCGACTAACGCCTTGCGTAAAGATTTGGCCGAGCATTGTCTTAATCTGGATATGCCTTTTCACAATGCTCATACACCGGGCGAGCTTATAGAGCGGATTGACGGCGATATTACGGCAATGGCTAACTTTTTTTCACAAATGGTCATTCAAGTGCTGGGTAACTTGCTTTTATTGCTTGGTGTGCTGGTTCTGTTGTGGCAAGAAGATTGGCGGGTTGGGCTGGCTTTGACTATTTTTTCAATTTTCGCTATCTGGGTGCTAAATTTGGTACGAAATATTGCCGTACCGCGCTTGACCGCCGAAAGTAAATCTCGCGCTAACCTTTATAGCTATCTGGAGGAACGTCTGAGCGGTACTGAAGATATTCGGTCTAGTGGGGCGCGAGAGCATGTTATGAACGGTCTTTATCTAGCTTTGCGCGAGGTTTTTCATCGTGGGCGGGCTAGTGGTACAGTGTTCGCCCTGGTTTGGTCAATTAGCAACGCTATGTTTTTAATCAGTTATATTTTAATATTTGGGTCGGGAGCGTATTTGTTTAGTGTTGGGGCAATAACACTTGGCACGGTTTATCTGTTTTTCCAGTATACCGAGATGCTCCGCGCTCCGCTTGAGCAAATGACCCGGCAAGTGCAGGAATTGCAAAAAGCTACCGCCGGTATTCATCGGGTGCAAGAGCTTTATAATACCGTCAGCAAAATTCAGGATGGGTCGGGCCAGCAGCATTTACCCGCCGGGCCGCTTTCAGTTGAATTCGACCAGGTTTTTTTTACTTACAATGATAATGATAATAATAATAACGATGATAACGAGGCTGCCAATAATAAGTCTAACGCCGAGAATATGGTTTTGAAAAATTTGAATTTCAAACTAGAGGCGGGCAAGGTAATGGGCTTGCTAGGTCGTACTGGTAGTGGCAAGACCAGCACTACCCGCCTGTTGTTTCGCTTGTATGAGGCCAGTCAGGGGGCAATCCGGCTGGCTGGCATAGATAGCCGTGACTTGAAGTTAGCAGATTTGCGCCAGCATATCGCAATGGTAACACAAGAAGTTCAAATTTTTCACGCCAGCGTTCGCGATAATTTGACCTTTTTTAACAAAAATATTTTGGATGAGCAGATTTTGCAGGTTATCGAAGAATTGGGATTAAAAGAATGGTATGAACGGATGCCGCGTGGCCTTGATACTATTTTGCGCGAAAGCGGGTCGGGCTTGTCGGCGGGCGAAGCGCAGCTTTTGGCTTTTACCCGCGTTTTTCTGGAAAATCCCGGTTTGGTAATTCTGGATGAAGCCAGTTCCCGGCTAGACCCGGCTACCGAGCGTCTTATCGAGCGGGCGGTGGATAAACTTATGAAGAATCGGACAGGTATTATTATCGCTCATCGTTTGGCTACCGTGCAACGGGCCGACGAAATAATGATTTTGGAAAATGGTCGCGTCCTTGAACACGGCTCACGTGAACTTTTAGCCAACGATGCCCACTCCCGTTTTGCCCAACTAATGCGAACCGGGTTAGAAGAAGCGTTAGCATGAGGGTTGTCGGTTGTCAGTAAGAATAACTCGCAACTCGCGACTAATACAGGAGATTTATGACTACCTGGAAATTTACCAAGAAATGTATAAGCTACCAGCCCTGGCTTTTTGCTGGAAATTGCCTGACCTGGATAATTATGCATTCTTTGCCGCTTGGTTCGGCTTTGGCGATAAAATGGTTTTTTGATGTATTGAGCAACAATGCGCCCGCCCAGCTAAATATTTGGGGTGCGCTAATTTTACTGGTGGTTTGCGATGGCACCCGGATAATCGGTTTTGTTGGCGGTGAATATATTTGGCGAACTTTCCATTTATCCAACGAAAATTTGATACGGCGTAATATGCTGGCGGCAATTCTGGATAAACCAGGAGCGCAAGCAATGAACGTTACGCCGGGCGATGCGATTAACCATTTCCGGGAAGATGTGCTGGAATTAGTACATTTTATGGAATATTGGGTTGATGGCGGAGGAATAGTAGTTTATACGGTTGGGGCTTTTGCTATTATGGTTTTTATCAACCCCTTTATTACCATTACGTTGGCTCTGCCTATGCTTGGGGTAATTTTGATAGCCCGTTGGATGAGCAGCCGAATCCGACGCTACCGCCGGGCCAGCCGCGAAGCTACCGGGTTGATAACCGATTTTATTGGCGAAACTTTTAGTGCGGTACAAGCGGTTAAAGTTGCTTCGGCGGAAAAATCAGTTATTGGTCATTTTCACGAACTCAATGAAATTCGCAAAGAAGCGGCAGTTAGAGATACTTTGCTAACCGAAATCCAGCGTTCACTCACCAATAATATTACCAGTATTAGCACTGGCCTGATTTTGCTGGTAGCGGCCCAGGGTATTCAGGACGGCAGCTTTACGCTTGGAGATTTTGCCTTGTTCGTGGCTTTCCTGCCGCGTATCAGCAATGGTTTATTCTTTTTTGGCGGGATGCTAACCCAATATCGTCGTTCGGGGGTTTCGCTGGAACGGATTAGCGATTTGTTGCAGGATAAATCTATCGAACGGATTATGCAGCCGCAGCCACTTTATCTGGGTGAATCATTGCCAACCCTTACCACGCCGCTCCGCCGTCCCAGTGACCAGCTTTCTAAACTGGAAGTGCAGAACTTGACTTATCGCTACCCTTCGAGCGGGCGAGGGGTAGAAGGAATCCATTTGAGTTTGCCGCGTGGCGGATTTGTGGTTGTGACCGGGCGGATTGGTTCGGGCAAAACTACTTTATTACGGGCTTTGCTGGGCCTTTTGCCAAAGCAAGCGGGCGAGATTAGCTGGAACGGGCAACTTGTCAGCAACCCGGACGAGTTTTTTGTGCCACCGCGTGCCGCCTATACTTCTCAAGTACCGCGCCTTTTTAGCGAACCACTGCTAGATAATATCTTGCTTGGTCTACCCAAAGAACCGACTAAACTGGAGGCGGCAATTCGTTTGAGCGTGCTAGACCGGGACATTGGCGGGCTGGAAGGTGGGCTTGGCACAATGGTCGGGCCGCGTGGTGTAAAACTTTCGGGCGGGCAAATCCAGCGCAGTGCTGCCGCCCGTATGTTCGTGCGTGAGCCAGAATTGCTGGTTTTTGATGATTTGTCCAGTGCTTTGGATGTCGAAACCGAACGTCAGCTATGGTCGCGGATTTTCGAGCAGCAAGCCGGAGCAACCTGTTTGGTAGTCTCACACCGCCGGGCCGCCCTGAGCCGGGCCGACTATATTATCGTTTTGAAAGACGGCAAAATTGAAGGGCAGGGCAAGCTGGAAGATTTGCTGGCAACTTCCGAAGAAATGCGTTATTTATGGCAAACTGAATATAACGTTTAATTACTCGATTCGCTTAACAAAGCATTTTGGGCTTCGCGAGGGGCAGCGACGCGCGGCAAACAAACTGTAAAAGTGCTGCCTTCGCCCAAAATACTTTTAACGGTAATTTCGCCCCCGCTAACCTGAACTATTTGGCTGGATATATATAAACCCAGCCCCAAGCCTTGCATTGTCGAATTTTTGACCAAAGGCGAGCGGTAGAAACGGTCAAAAATTTTCGGTAATTCCTCATGAGGAATACCCATTCCATAATCCGTGACGCTAAACAAAGCATCAGCTTCATCAGCTTCAACCGAAATATTTAGCTCAAAGGCGTTAGGACTATACTTGATAGCATTATTTACAAGATTGTTGGCAACTTGCTCGATGCGTTCTACATCGATTTTTACCCAGACCGGGAAGTTTGCCAGTTTCACATTTAGCTGATGCTTTGGGCTGGTTATTTGCAAACGTTCGGCCAAATCAACTACAAATTTATTCATTTCGACAGATTCGGTTTGTAGCTCAACTTTACCGCTTTGAATTCGGCTAACGTCCAGCAGCATATCTACCAAACCAGACATGCGTTCTACCTGTTGATTAATGGTAGTGACTGCCAGATTGGTTTTTTTGTTTTCAGATGTGCCAAGTTGTCTTTGAAGATATTGAGCGTAGCCCTTAATAGTAGTTAGTGGGGTGCGAAGCTCATGACTTGCCATTGCCAGAAAATCATCCTTGAGCAGTTCAACTTCTTTCATTACTTTAATCTCGGCAGATTGTTGGGCTATTTGTGTCCGAAATTCATTAATCATATCCGGGCCACGTACAATCAAACCGTAGCGGCGACGCATAACAACGTAGGCAATCGCTGGTACGACTGTCCAGCCATCCACCACTACCTGTACCGCTAATTCCCAGGCATTACCTTCGGCATGGCTTATAAAGGCGTGGGCAAAATGCCCTAAACTACAAGTTAGAAATATACCACTGGTAGCAGTACCTAGCGGATTACGTCCCAATAAACGTTGTGTTATAAGTCCTCTGAAAATTAAAATAAAGATTATAAAGTAGCAAATCGAAATAGTATAATTAAACAAATGATACAACAAATCCAGCATTTTTCACCAACCTGTAAGATTACTGCCAAATATATCAACGAATTTATTATATCATTTTTGGTCAGTAAATGATACGAAGGCTTAACTTAAACTTAACAGGAATTATCATAAACTGCCAGAAACAAGGGATATATAATCAGATGCAAAAGCTAAATTAGGGGAAAGGAAAGGGTAGGCCAGGACGTAGTGTTTCGATGTGACCCTCTCGCTTCCCCTCTCCGTCCCGCATACGGAGAGGGGGAGAGGGTAGGAGGAGAGATTGTTGTAGTCTAAAGGTGGCGACTTATAATGCACCACTAGCGGGAATTTATGTTTTTCATAAATTGGAATCAGCGTTCTTGACTTCTAAACATAGTTTAACACAGAGATGTTAAACAACAATTAAAATTAGGTTAAGATTTTGCAATATTTAACGCATATTCGATAATACGTGGCGCAAGTTCTTCGCCCAAGCCTAAACGAGAGAATTCGATAGTGTAATCTACTTCGATAGCCATCAAATCATCCCCGTTTTCTATCAAGTCTACCGCCAGCACGCCACCACCTACCGCCTGCGCTGCCGCCAATGCGACCCGCTCAATATCGGGAGTAATTTCACATTCGATAACGGTCAAGTTATCGGCGGAAGCACTGGTAGCTTGATTGGCAATCAGGTAAACCGCTTTTACCACTTCTGGCCCGATTACAAAAGCCCGAATATCCCGGCCCGGTCTGCCCCGCAAATATTCTTGCAAATAATAAATCGAGTGGTCATATTGGCCCAGTCGGTCTTTGTGTTCCAGCACTGCTTTAGCCGAGTCAAAATCGTTGAGGCGGGCCACCAGTGCGCCCTTGTCTCCCGTTAGAGGCTTGAGCATTACAGGGTAGCCCAATTCTTCAATAGTGGTCATGGCCGCCGCACTACTAAAACTAACCTGGGTGCGAGGGGTAGGTACGCCCGCATCCTGAAAAGCCAGCGTCGTCAAAAGTTTATCGCCACAAATGCGGGCTACTTCCGAACTATTAACTGTTGTAACTCCGGCCCGTTCCAAAAGCATCAGGCTATAAAGCGCGACAAAATGGTCAACCGCCCGTTCCAGCACCACTTCGACTTCACCCGGCGCGATAACCATACCGTTTTGCATATCAAAAATCAGTTCTTCGCTCCGCAGCATTATCGGCTCGATTCCCTGCTGGCGAGCGGCAGCTATCAACGCCTTTTCATCCTCGCGCACCAGGCTATAGAGAATGCCCAGTTTTTTACCCATAAACATCTCCCTTTTCGCACATAATCGTTAGCAAAGTAAAAATTATTGCTTGCTACTTGATTTGTGGTTCTTGATAATCAAGTCTACGTTTTCCAGGCTGATAGGTTCATAACCCGCCGCTTGCCGGACTTTCTCGGTAATGGCGGCAATATCTTCATCGTTCAGGGTTACACCCAATTCACCCACGCGGGCAGCAATAGCGTGCTTGCCCGTAATGCGGCTGGCAATATCCAGCGTGCGCTTGATGCCAAAATCTTCGGGACGCAATACTTCATAAGCCTGACTATCCTGCAAAATCGCTTTGGTATGAATTCCAGCTTTGTGGGTAAAAGCATTGGGCGCGGTGATGGGCATATCGTGCGGGATGGGCAAGCCGAGCATATGGGCGACCAATCGGTCAATTTTGGGTAATTCCCGCAAATTATATTTGTCCAGCAAGCTTTTATCCAGCGAGTAAAGCCGCCCGATTAATCCACTAAGGCTGCATATCCCATTACGTTCGCCAATCCCCATTACGGTAACGTTAATGCAATGCGTTCCGGCTTCAAGGGCGGCATGGGCGTTGGCGACGGCGCAACCCGTGTCGTTATGGCCGTGAAACTCGACCTTGAACTTGAAGCGGCGGGTAAATTCGCCGATGCGGTCATACACCTGAAAAGGGGTCGCCCCGCCCACCGTATCCGGGAAATCTACCTGGTCAACTCCGACTTCATCCAGCGCGGCGCAAATATAGAGCAAATCGTCCAGGTTAGTACGAAAAGCGTCTTCCGCCCCGAAACGGACAAAGCGATTTTGCCCCTTGACGTATTCGACCATCTGGCAGGCGATTTTGGCGACTTCTTTAATGTTTTTGCCGTGGCTGGCCTTTTGCAAGAAACTGCTCGTCCCCATAAAAAGGTTAATACCAAACGCCCCGGTTTCGAGAGCCTTGTCCACATCTTCCTGATTGCAGCGACAATGCACCAGCACTTTGCTTCTAGCATTTTTTTGTTTGAGCGAAGCTACTAATTCGGTTAATTCTGCTTTAGCGTTCGGGTAGGAAACTGGCGAACCCAGTTCAATATATTCTACCCCGAAGCGGGCTAAAGCATGGGCAATTTCCAGCTTTTGCTGAAAGGTAAAATGGGCGCGGCTAAACTGCTCGCCCTCGCGCAACGTAGTATCCAGAATTTCCACGTCACGAATGTTGGTTCTCTGACCCGCAAAGCTCATGGGCGGGCCGCTTTCTGTACTGCTAATGGATTTTTCCTCCTCAACCTCAAACAACCGGCCTGAAAGCTAAAATGCAAATAACAGCCGGGTAAGCTTCTACTGGCTGGCAGCGTTGCCTTCGTCTCTTTTTTGTTCTCTTTTCTGCTCTTCGTTGAGTATGAAAATGAAAAGCTGGCGTTTGCAAAAATGGTTATAGATTAGCATACAATAAAATCGGGTAAGGTGCAACCAGAAAATTTTTGAATTATAAATGAGGGTTGCCCGATAGAGGTAAAATAAGTTACAATGAATTGGTGCTATTAGCTACAAAAGAGGAGGATTGGGATGACACAGGCAGCCGTATCAGAGCGACTTTACATAAATGGAAAATGGGTAAACGCCGACAAGACTTTTGAAGTTCGTAATCCAGCCACTGGCGAAATTTTGGCGGAAGTAGCCGACGCTGGCGCAACGGAAGCGCGGTTAGCAATTGAAGCCGCGCAAGCCGCTTTCAAAAGTTGGAGCAAAACACGGGCCGAAGACCGGGCCGAACTATTAAGCACTGCCGCCCGCTTGATGAAATCGCGGGCCGAAGAATTGGGCCGGATTTTAACTTTGGAAAATGGCAAGCCTTTAGCCGAAGCAAAGGGTGAAGTTTTAATTGCTGCCCGCTTTTTGCAGTGGCACGCCGAAGAAGCGCGGCGGGTCTACGGGCGAACCGTGCCGAGTGATGCTTTCCGGCGAGTGCTGGTACTGCGGCAGCCGGTAGGAGTGGTGGCCGCTATCACGCCCTGGAATTTCCCTTCCAGTATGATAACCCGCAAGCTTGCTCCGGCGTTAGCGGCGGGCTGTACAGCAGTCCTAAAACCGGCAGAGCAAACCCCTTTGAGCGCAATTGAAATTTTCAAAATCTTTGATGAAGTAGGCTTCCCGGCGGGCGTAATAAATCTGGTGACAACTTCGCAGCCTGCCTCGGTTGCCGACGAATGGTTAAACAGCAATATTGTTCGCAAAATTACTTTTACTGGCTCAACCGAAGTCGGCAAAATGCTAATCGAAAAATCCAGCAAAAGCGTCAAGCGGGTTTCGATGGAATTGGGCGGTCACGCGCCTTTTCTGGTGTTTGACGATGCCGATTTGAACAAGGCGGCGGAAGGGGTGGTTTTATCCAAATTCCGTAACGCCGGACAAACCTGCATTTGTACCAATCGATTATACGTGCAGCGCGGCATTATGGAAGAATTCGCGGCAAAAGTAGCCGATTTAACCGCTAAACTGCGGCTGGGCAATGGTTTGGAGCAGGGTGTGCAGGTCGGCCCACTTATTGACGAACAAGCCATGACAAAGGTCGAAGCACAATTGGCCGATGCTCTCAGCAAGGGTGGGCAAGTTCTGGCTGGCGGCAAACGGGCCAACGGGCCAGAATTCGAGCGCGGCTTTTTCTTTCAGCCAACCGTAATTGGTGGAGCGCGGCCCGAAATGCTTATTAGCCACGAAGAAACTTTTGGCCCACTTTTGCCGATTTATCCTTTTGATAGCGAAGAAGAAGCGATAGCGGCGGCCAACGACAGCGATTACGGGCTGGCGGCTTATTTTTACAGCCGCGACGTAGGCCGAATCTTCCGGGTGGCCGAAGGGCTGGATTATGGCATTATCGGGGCGAATGACCCTGTCCCGGTTGGGCCGGAAATTCCCTTTGGGGGCTACAAGCAAAGCGGGCTAGGTCGCGAAAACGGCTCGGAGGGCATCGAAGCTTACCTCGAAAGCAAAGCTCTTTCGATAGGGATTTAGCTAAAGGAGACTAGCGTTGGCGGAGCAGGGCGTTGCAGATAACATTTTAGTAACGGGTAGTACAGGTTTTGTCGGAAGCCATTTAGTTGAGTACATTTTGAACTTGCCCGAAAAATATCAGGTGCATGGCTTGATTCGTTCGGGCTATGCTAATTTGAGGCATCTACAAAACGAACCGCGCCTGACTTTGCATCAGCTTGACCTTTCACAGCAAAAACCGCTAACCTATCTTCTTGAAGAATTGCGTCCGAGCTATATTTTCCATCTGGCGGCGCGTAGCTTTGTGGGTGCGGCCATAAAAAATCCGATTGAAACCTTAAATAATAATATTAACAGCGCATTATATTTGTTTGAAGCGGTGCGGGCGGCTAAACTCATCGAGCGTACCCGCATCTTGAACGTCGGGAGTGGCGACCAATACGGCTTTGTTTCGCCGGAGGAATTGCCCGTCCGCGAAAATACCCCTTTTCGGCCTGGCAACCCCTATGCCGTCAGCAAAATCGCTCAAGAAATGCTTGGCTACCAGTATTTTCGTTCTTACGGTTTGCAAATTGTAGCGACCCGCGCTTTTAATCATCTAGGCCCGCGCCAGAGTGATAATTTGGCAACCAGCACTTTTGCGCGGCAAATTGCTTTAGCCGAAATCGGACAGACTGAACCAATTATCCGGGTAGGTAATCTGGAAGCCAGGCGCGATTACACCGATGTGCGGGATATTGTACGAGGTTATTGGTTAGCTTTGGATAGTGGCGGCGTTGCGGGCGAAGCTTACAACCTTTGCTCCGGCCAAAGCGAGCGTATGGCCGATGTGCTGGGAATGCTTTTAGAAATGGCTGGTACTAATTTGGCGGTGGCCTTTGACCCCAGTCGCGCCCGCCCCAGCGATGTGCCGGATGTTTGTGGTGATTACTCCAAATTCTATAAGGCAACGAATTGGCAGCCTGAAATAAAACTGGCGCAAAGTTTGCAGGATTTGCTGGATTTTTGGCGAGAACAAATCAGGCTAGATGCTATTAAATAAAACAATTCAACTCAAGAATTGTACAAGAATTAAACATTAGTGAAACCAAAGTATACTAAGCTTTTAGCTATTGCCTCTTATTAACTACTCCTGTAGAATCCTTTTTAGAAGTGAAAAAATTGGAAAAATGAGCCTATAAAGGCAGGAAATAAGCGTGCTAAAAAATCTGGCGATGCTTGGACGTAAGGGACATCCTTTGCGGCAGCTAATTTTGGGAAACCGGGCGGCTTTGGGCTTTTTAATACCCAAATTGCTCTTTATTATATTAGTTTTGGGGCTGGTTCTACTTGCCTCGAATTGGTTGTGGGTGGCAGCCTTAGTAACTATCGGCCTTGAAGCAGGGCTGGCACTGGGTGAGTGGCGACGTTTGACAAACGAGGGGGCGCGGCGGGGGCGGCCTTTGCGCTGTGTGAGCTGCCGTCTGACTTTATCGCTAACCTGGGTTTTGGTTGCATTGGCCTTGTTTAATTTTGCCCCGCTTTGGTTGGCTCTGCCTTTGGTAATTTTCTGGCTGGCAATTGGCTTAATGGGTTTGGCTCTTTTGAATGTCTGGCTACTGGTGCTGGATATGCGGGCCAAATCGCCTTCGGAAACGGCCCAACTTTTCCAGCAAGTGCGCGAAATGCGAGATTTGGATAATTTGACCGGGCAACTGGAAGCGGCGATTTTGGCGGCTAAAGACAAAAACGCCCAACGCGACGCTTTGTTTTACTTGGGTTGGGCTGAAACTTTTCGAGGTCACGAAGCGGTAGGGCGTGGCGAATGGTCGGCGGACGAATTTTACCAGTTGGCACTCAAGGCTGACCCGGCTAATCTGGCGGCACGGACTTGCCTGGCGATAGTTCAGGCCCGGCACGGGGATTTTGAATTGGCCCTGAATGAAACCCGCAAAGCCATTCAAATCTTTAATGGCGAAATCAAGCACGACCTGGTTGTCTGGAATATGCACCAGAACGAAACGGGTAGCGAATACGAGCAGAACGCCGGACTTTTCCAGCTTTGTGCCTTGCTAATCGGAATATTACGGGTTAGCCGGGAAAGTGGCACGGCCAAACAGTTGCTGGAAAAAGAGTTAATCCAATTAAGCGAGAAATTGCCGAACCGTAGCGCAACCGACTTGCAAAATCTTCTGCAAAAGAAAGCGGGTGGACATTTAGGTGCGCTAGGGGTTTTAACGGCTGGGCCGTACCGTTCGCCCGCTTCACCCCTTGATTTGCTGCGCCCGGCCCTGACTTTGCCACGCTCGGACGAAAACGCCCGCAAAGAATCGGCAGCTTGATAAAAAATAGCCTGAAATGGCCCTTTTTAGGAATTGACATAATCAAAAAGATACCCTATATTAAAAAGGTATTCGCGGCAGGTTCAGGCTAAAGCATTTTATCAGGTGGTTAAGGCTCTTTCTTGATTACGACCAGAGAATCCAGAAAAGTAAAAAAAGGGCTGGTGTTGCAACTGGCCTTGCGTTCCAATCGCCCCTCTTTTTATATAACAATTCCCAACCTGGTGTTATTTATGGTGGGTTTGCTAGGGCTGGGTTTGCTGGCTTTATCCGGGCTGGCAATCTACCGCTTGATTGATGCTGCCGAAAATGGGGCGAGAAACGGGGACAAATTGGCTTTTACTTATAGTAGCCAGACCCGTGAGCAGGAATTGCAACGCCTGATTGACCGCGACAATTCTCGCGTAACTGATTTGCAAAAGGAAAATCAGGAGCGCGAAACCGCTATTGCCGGGTTGCAAGCTCGCCTGATGACAATGGGTAATAGCTTGAGCGATTTGAAAACCGCCTTGCCCACTTTGAAATTGCCAAACCAAGCCTTTACGCCGGGTAGTAAGCCGGGAACGGTTAATTACGATTATAATAGCCAATTGCAAAAGTTGGAAACTCAACTAAACAGCCTGAACCAGTATGTTGCCGAACGGCGGGCCGGGCTGGACTTGTTGCAGCAATCTTTTAACGATTACAATGCCGAATTGGTGCGCCTGACCGGGCGTGAACCGCTTTTACCTGGCCCAATCCGCAATATTCGGGATGCTCAGGCATTACGCCCGCCCGATATTTTGCCGGGTGACGGCTTGCTGACCAGTCCTTTTGGCTGGCGGGATAGCCCCTTTCATCCCGGTACACGTGGTTGGCACGATGGAATAGATATTGCCTGCCGGGTTGGGCAGCCAGTACGGGCCACTAAAACCGGGATAATTACTTTTGCTTCGATGGACGGCAATGGCTACGGCTTGCGGGTTGATATTAGCCACGAAAATGGCTGGCTAACCTTCTACGGTCATAATTCCCAAATTCTGGTACGGGTCGGGCAGAATGTGAATAAGGGCGATATTATTGCGCTTTGTGGCAACACTGGCGCATCTACCGGGCCACACATTCATTATGGTTTGCATTATAATGGCGTAATGACCGACCCGGCCCGCTATTTGCCCTTCACCCCCAAATGGCAATAGCTGCTTTTGCTAAAGCTTCCAGTATATCCCCTCCGACCTTCCCAAATATTTCAGGTCAACCAAATAGCGGCGCAAGGTGCAGTGGTCGTATTCGTAAATCACTTTTAGGATGTCGTCCACTTCGCGCTCGGTATAGCGGGTGTCGGTCTTAAAAGCTTTAGCCACTTCTTCCAGAATATACAATTGCCGCTTGAACTGGGCCGGGAAGCTGGTCAGTCGTCCATTCTTGATAAAGCGGGCAAGAGTAACGGCCCGTTCGTCCTGTATTGGGTCTTTTTCAATTGGGCGGAGCTGCTGGTTTAGTTGATGGAGGGTGGTGATTAGCTGCGGCATCAACTTTACATAATCAGAATTAAAAGCTACTCGCAGGGGAACGGCTTCGCTTCCTGGCTTGGGGCTATACCATTCCTCGATTTTGATAAACCCGGCTTCGGCAAGCTGCTGCAAATCGCGCTCCATTCGGGCCGGAGCAATCTTGGTCAGGCTGGAAAGTTCTTCTACCGTCAAAATTTCTTTGGTTCGGGCCGCCAGCGCACCGATAATCGCCAGCCGCGCCGGAGCTGCCAGAGCTTTGGCAAGCTCAAAAAGATTTTCTAAATAATCAGCCTGTTCGGAGCTGAGAACTGCGGTTAGTTTGTCCTCGTTTTTTTCTTTAGTTTCAATCTTGATTTCAGAAATGCTCATTGTATAACTTCTTTCTTTAATAAAATAATTCTGATTTTAGCTTAGTTGGACGTATTATATAAGTAATTGAGATTAGCGTCAAGCGTTTTGCCTAATAATCTGATCAAGTTTGAGCCAAAAAGATAGTTATTCCACTCAAAATTACCAGCATATCTTTCTGAATGAAATTAACTAAACCCTGAGTTGGCGAGGCACTTCGCTCGCACTCAAGCGGGTGTAGAGCCTTTGATTACGAAACTGGGGGTCGGTTTGGCTCTGGCTATCCACGATACCTTTGAGGTCTACCAGCAAATTAGGCAGATGGTCTTCGGCCTTTTTGCGCCCGCGTGCGCTGAAAGCCTCCTGACAAGCCAGACCGCTTTGTAGTTCATGAGTACCTTTGCGAATGGTTTCACGGTAAGCGGGGTGAGGTTCGCCAGCGTTACCGGGAAGGACAGTAGATCAATTAGGGGCGTTGGGTCTGGTGCTAAATATTGTGGTGTTATGGAACACGTTATATATGGATGCAGCCCTGAGCCAGTTGCGTAAAGAGGGTGAATTAGAAATATTAGAAGAAGATATAGCCAGGTTATTTCCACTTGGCTTTGCCCACTGCAACATGCTGGGACGCTACCAGTTCGAGCTACCGGAAGAAGTGCGGCAGGGGAAACTACGTCCATTAAGAAATCCGCTTGGCACTGAGGACTAGAATTGATGAGCAGTGCAGGGGATGTGGTGGGGGTGGCAGGGGCGGTTGAGACAAAACTTGAGATGATTAGAAAGAAAACCTTTATTGTGAGGCTGAGGATTTGAAGCAGAAGTAGAAGTAGAAATAGAAGTAGAAGTAGAAGTAGAACAAAGGTACGTGAGGCGTATATTTCTGTTCCATTACACCTCAATAGCCTGATTATGACTCATCGTTTTTCCTTTGTTGTTTGTGAATAATTACAAGTAAATTTGGTATTAAAAAGAGGTTCCAGGTACCAAAGAATAAATCAACGCCAGAAATAACCAAAGTATCTTTGAATTCACCTGACTGATTAACTGGCTAGGGGTTGTAAAGCTGGCTAACTGTAGCCCTGACCGCTTGCTTGATTTGTCAGGGCTTTCGCATAACCTGGAAGTCTTTTGCGTTGTTAATTCCTCGGTATAGGTGGAACCTCAATTGCAACGAACCGGTGGCTCTTACAAAATGAGTTAGGTTCCGTAATAGGCCGAGGCTACCACGTTGGTAGCCTCATAAATCTGGAAGCGGCTGAGCATGTTATCCTCAAAGGTCCAGATATGGACTTCCGGGTTGACAATCTCCCGACCAGTACGCCGCACGATAGACTCACTATGCACCAGAACCACCACTTTATCTCGCTGGGCGATGAACTCTCGCGGCTCAAAAACCTTAAACTCAAGGTTTTGTCCAAAGAGACCAAACCACTCCTGGACCGCCTGCTTACCATGACGAATACCTTTCCACGGAATATCGGTTGGCCCAGGAATAATCCACTCAACCTCGTCGGAAACGGCTTCGATAATGGTAGGTATATCTCCCATCCCAAAGGCCGAGTATAAATCCTGAACCCGCCTGGTATTGTTTTCGGCTGTGGCTGTCATTGGAAATCCTTTCTTTCATTTGAAGTAAATAGATAAACAAACATTTTATGTAACAAAACGTCACCCCTGACGATTTGTTAGCCTCCCTGGTTAAACTAAAGTCTAAACATCGCCGGTAATGGCGGTTGGGCGGCTCTTTCAGCGTACGGAATGGCCGACATCATGTCATAAAAGCCCTCCAGGTTACTGCGGATCAGGGGGCCGTGGGCTGAAGCGATTTGCTGGAAATCTCGCTGGCCTAGAGCGCGGAAATTCCGGGTAAAACGATCCGAGGCGAGCAGGGGTATGGAATTAAAACTCATCCACTGCCACATTGAGAAGCCTTAGAAACCCAAATCGAGCGAAAGCAGGGTCTTGAAAAATGGTTTGTGGACATCTCCTTTGCCAATACTTGGAACGCTTAATTGTTTTTAAGTCCCTTAGAGACAATGTAGCACTTATTACCAGCTGGAATATTCCATATACAAATTTACCTTGGGATTGGAAGAATAGTAATTCTGTGGCTAGAACTCTGCTTCATAACTGTAACCTCCGAGAAATGGCACCTGGTAAGCCAAGCTCGATTGGTTAAGCTATCCTGGATGGAGAGTATTAAATTCAGGTGACAAACCTCATTACGAGCTTCCTCCATCTGGAACACCGATCCAGATGGGGCATTAAATTTAAGTGATAAAATTACTTACAGAAGAATAGAAGATCAGGAAATTCTTGAAAAATGTTGATGCGAAACTATTACAACTTTGCAGAAATAAAATAACATCTAACTATGCCACTAGCGAGCATAAAGAAGTGTTGGAAAACTTCCGACAAGCTGTAATAGTAAAGGTAATGCTTGAACGAATCAATTCAAACTTGTTCAATTTAAGTTTGAATATAATTGACTCTAGTTACTAATGTTGTTCATTATCAGTTAGAACCTGATCTGATATTCGCTGAAGTTTTACCTTACATTTCTTGGTAGTATCTAGCAGAAAGGTAATGAACGTGGCGCAATCACAGCCCTCTATAAACCCTTGGCTGAAGAATTATATTAGCCAGGACCAAAGCTCTAAAAGTCGCTATGAAATTGACCGATTTCTGATAGAAGCTGGCTATGAACCAAATCAAATTGAAAAGGCTTGGGAGCTTCTTCTAAATCCCACTGATACACATCCTGCCCCCATAACTTCGTATTTTACCTGGTTTCGTCGAGGGCTATGGCTTGTAAACTCTTTTTCGGTTAGCTTACTTTTAGTTCTTTACCTTTTTGCTAGTTCTGAGGTAGCAAAAGAAGGTAATATAAAAATTTTTCTTCTAACGATAAATATTGCAGTAATGGATATTATTGTAATTATTTTCTTAACCTTGATGCTAGGTCTTGTTTTATTAAGTGGTTTCTGGATTGGGAAAAGGATATGGCACGGTAGCTAGTGGTTAATGATTGCATCACTACTGCTACTTATTGTATTTGTTTCTATTCCCGAATTTTATCTTGACGACCAACATCTTGATGACCAAATCTTCTCCTACAAATATTGGTTAGATAAATGCCTTATTATTATGTTTGTAACTAATGGTTGGACTTTCCCAGATTTTAATAAAGGTATTCAAGGTTGGATTAAAAGTTTAATATTATATTTTATAATTTTATTGGTTAGCTGGCTGCTTTATCTATTTATAAGCGTAATAGCTTGCTGTGCAGGTTGTTACCCGTAAGTAGATGCTTGGTTCAAAACTTCTTACGCTATTTAACACTTCCAGCAGTCGGAAAGGCTACCACGTACTGAACCGCCAGAGTGATGAGTACGATGCCTTGAATAACCACTGGCAGATGAGTTATGACGGATTAGGCCGGATGACTAATCGCCTTGATGCCAAAACCCAGAGTAGCACTTACAGTTACGACAATGCCAGTCGCCTGCTTTCGGTGAACAGTGCCGGTAGCCTTAACACCACTTACACTTACAACGATGGCGGTCAGATGCTTTCGATGGCGGATATTATACCCTTCCAAACTACTACCTATAATTACGATGGGTTAAACTGTCTAATTTCGGTGAGCAGCCCGCAAGGAGTAGTGCAGTACAATTACGACAATCTTAACCGCCGGACACAATTAGGGCGATGTGCTAGATGAAAACAAGCACAATAATCAATGAACATTAACAAGTGAATATTCAAAGTGTATCAAAACCCCCGGTTTGCCCGTAAAAGAAGAGCTGACAACTAGTACAAACAAACCGGAGGTAACACCATGATAACGGATTTTCGAGATTTTTGCACCTGGGCTTACGTAATAATTGACGATTTGTACCAACAAGTAGCTCCTTTTTATCTGTCTTCTCGCCCTGGCCCAGCCGTTACAAGTTGTTCAGACAGCGAGCTTATCACCCTGGCTATCGTAGGCGAATGCCGGGGTTGGGATCAAGAAACGGTGCTTCTAAGCAGTTGGCAGGATTACCAGGACTTGTTCCCAGTGTTACCCGAACGAACTCGCTTTAATCGCCGACGCCGCAACTTAATGCCCATTATCAATTTGATCCGCCAGGCTCTTTTAGCCGGGCTGGATGTAGCGGCTGACCGAGAATGCGCGATTGATAGCTTGCCTGTGCCGGTGATGGGTTTCCATTTAGTGCCCCACTCCCATAACGATTGGGGAGCTTATGGAGCCACTTACGGCAAGGTCAGTTCTAAAAAACAAACGATCTATGGCTACAAACTGCACCTGTTGGTAACATTAGGTGGCCTGATTTTAGATTTTGAACTGGCCGGAGCTAATGCGGATGACCGTTACGTTGGCCTCGAAATCCTGGAACGTCATCAGGACTTAAAGGTATTAGGCGACAAAGGTTATGTCAGTAAGCCGATAGCGGCTCATTTACAAAAACACGCTCAAGTCGAGTTAAAAACTTTGCCAAAGCGCAATCAAGAACCCGTTTCTCCACAAGCCCGTCAACTCCACAATATTTTCGCCAAATTGTGGAAACGGTCAATGGGCAACTGAGCGAGCAGTTCAACGTCGAGAATAATCACGCCCATTCTTTTTGGGGTTTGTGCAGCCGGATTTACACTAAACTGGCCGCTCACACCCTTTCGATTTATCTCAATCGCTTACTGGGCCAGGTCGAGTTTTTGCATCTCAAACACTTGGCTTTTCCTAAGCTTTAATTATTTACCTTATCCGCGAGGGTTAGTTTGTTTAGGTTCATCTAGCACATCGCCCTAATAACTATTTTGATGATAACCTGAGCGATGGTGCAAGCAGACTACTCTGGCTAACCACCGGCAGTTTCTTTCGCACCCTGGCTGGAAAGCGGCGAAGCAGCCTGGTCAAAGTGGCAAAAAGCTTGAGAATAGGACGCAACCAATACGCCGTAACTTTGAAGAAAGCCGGCCAAGAAGCAAAGCAATATGAATTGGTTTGCTCAACCCGGCAGCTAAAGAAAGATGAAATAGATTACCACCAACCGGACTTGTTGCCAAACACCTTCAAGTACCGCAGCCGCACAGAGTTAGGTAAAAGCCTGTTAGCTTGCGAATGCGAATGGTGTGGTAAAAAGGATGGAAAAGTAGAAGTCCACCACATTCGAAAATTAGCCGATCTGAAAGGTAAAAGCTGGTGGGAGCGTCAAATGATCGAGCGAAAACGCAAAACAATGGTGTTATGTGTAGAATGCCATGATGAACTACACGCAGGCAAGTTGAAGGAACGAAAGAAAAGCTAAGGGAAAACTGGAAAGCCGCGATACATCGAAACGGTGTAAGTCCGGTTTGGGGGTGAGGCAGTGAAACCTGAAGCAGTAATGTTTCAAGACGCACGGCCCTTAGCCTACACATCATACCCTAGCCAAACCTTTGTGAGTAATTAGTGTGGACGATTTTGCCTTTAGACGAGGTCGTTCTTATGGCACGCTGGTACTCGACCTTGAAACCCATCAAGCCGTCGAATTGTTTGCCCAACCGCACGGCTATCATTAACAGTACCAGTAAAAATAGGAAAAAACCATTGGTATTGGGAGCGCGGAAACCAAAAGAAATTGCCGTACCTATGCGGGTGGGTGGATGGCATCGAAGCTGATAATAAAAATAATTGTGGCTAACATCGCCAAAGCCGCAGCCTTATAGCCTTCACCCAATAAAAAGTAACTGACCAGCCCAAACGTAGCCCCACCTGTTTGAGAGATTAACAAGCTATATGCTATTCATTTGGTTATGTGGGTCACGATAAATTAGAAAAGCACTGGCTGCCAGCGAAGCAAACAAAATACGTTGGCGGGCAAAGCTTTCTACCAGCAGCAACACTATGAGGAGGGTAGCGGTGGGAAAGATCGCCGACACCAGTTCTGCTTTGAGGCTGTAACGGGAACGGCCTCGATGCGAAGTATGGCTGGCTCGCTCCCCAACTGCTTTAAGCTTATTCAATAATTACCTGCCTTCTGTTACAATAATTAGAACTTATCTAGCACGACGGAAAAGACTGGAAAGGCCATCGGTTTTAGATTTGCGCGTGGGAAGTGGGGTGGGAGAGGAAGTTGGATAAGTCGGTGTCTGTTCTCCTGGGTTGCTAGTAGGAGAAACGGGAGGAGGATTGGCTTCACGAGCAGCGGCCCGGTCAATCTCCTGTTGCAAAAAGAAATTTAAAGCCGTCCGTAGGAAGGCAATCACCACTAATTGCCCAATCTCGCTCCAATTAGGGGCAACTGCTGTACGTAAAATGTCGGCGGCCAGGCCAAACTCCAGCGCGACTGCCAGCCAGCGTCCTAGCCGTAACCGCACGTTTTCTTTGGCTTCGGGCGGATTATTTCGCATCACAAACAATATGATAGTGGAAATAAAAGCTTCGATGGCGGCAATGCCAATTACAATCGCTGCACATACTTCTACCCCGGTTGCCAGATAGCCAGACCACGTTTTGAGCAGATCCAGGAAGCCTGGGTCAGTAGTGTTATCTGCGGTAGGAGTAGAAACTTGCCATATAAGCGGCAATATATTGTTATATAGCAAGAAGCCTATCATGAAAATTTCCCCTTTTGTTTGTAGAAACTGTTGGTTTTAGTAATCTATTTGTACCTTCAAATTGGCATCCCTATTTATTATTGTAACATTGATATGATTGTCTTGGTGCCTAAACTCAAGTGTTACCATTTTATCACCCACGGCCAGATTACAAATCTTCAAGCGCGGCAACCAATCAGGCAAAATAGGTTTGACTATTCGCAGAGTAGAATGAGCCAGGTCAGGTTCTAAACCTAAAAGTGTCGTTAACATAAAGGGAATTGAGCCAGCAGCCCAGGCTTGGGGCCGACAAGCAACCGGATATTTAACGGGGTGTGTTTCGACAGGCTGCTCCACCCCTGCAAAAACTTCGGGCAGGCGATAGTTGGAGAGGAGGCTGGCGGTGGTAAAAACCCCGGTCATGATACGGGTAGCCTCCTGGTTAAAACCGTAACGTTTGAGACCTGCCGCAATTAACGAATTGTCGTGCGGCCAGACTGCGCCAACTTGATAATCAAAGGGGTTGTAGGCTTTTTCAGCAGCTGAAAGAGTACGCACTCCCCACCCATTAAACATATCAGGTTGCATCAACCGCTTAGACACTAATCCGGCCCGTTCAGGCGTTACAATTCCCGTCCACAAGGCTTGTCCAGCATTAGAGGCAATGGATTCGGCAGGGCGTTCATCCTTCTGTAACGCTACGGCATAAAAATTATGCTGGCTTAGCCAAAATTTATGATTAAATTTATCTTTAAGTAGGGTCGCTTCCTGCTCTAAGCGCTTGGCAGTCGCTTTATCCCCAATTGCCTCAAAAGCCGGAACTAACGATATTTTTGCCTTATAAACATAGCCTTGCACCTCAACCAATGCTACCGGCGCAGTCACCAAAGTACCATCGCTATTGACGATGCTGTTGCCAGAATCTTTCCAGCCCTGATTGGCTAAACCACCTGTGCTGTGACCGCCATAAGCTAGAAAACCACTGGCAGTATGCTCACCATATTTATCAATCCATTCCAGGGCCGCCTGCACATTAGGCAATAGCTTTCTAAAAAAATCATAATTACCAGTCCAACGTAAATATTCGCTCATTAAAACCAAAAATAATGGGGTTGCATCAACCGTGCCGTAGTAAGGCGTAAAGGGGATTTCGTGCAGGTTAGCTCTCTCGCCGACACGTAACTCGTGTAAAATTTTGCCCGGTTGCTCGTCTTTCCATTGGTCAGTTTTAGTGCCTTGATACCCCGCCAGCAGTTCGAGCGTGCCTTTAGCCACGCTGGGATTATAAATCAGCGTTTGGATAGCGGTAATCAAGCTATCGATCGTAGTGACCCTGGCTAATATGTTATCAATGCGAGATTTATTCAATTCTGGCCTTACCATCTCAGTTGTACACTTCTCCTTATTTTCTTCTTTATCCTTTAGCTCTAATTTCCAAATTTGGTGAAGCTAAACCTGGGTTGGGACAACACTCAAGCCTGCCAGAAGCATTTGTACTACTAAATTTTCCTGCGCTTCGATATAGCCCGCTTCAAAACCCATCGCTTCGGCTCGCAAAGCCAGCGATTCGCAGGTGTTTAAGACCAGCAACGCGGCAGGTTCTACTGCTAACTTTATTTCACCCCTCGTCTGAGCCTGCTTTAGCAAATCCTCAATTAACTTCAAAAACTGGCGGCGCTGACTGGCGGCTTCATGCTTGAAACGTCGGTTGACCCCGAACAAGGAGCTGGTAAAAATCTGAAAAGCTTCTGGTTCTTCCCTTACCAGTTGGTTAAAAGTACTTACTAGCACTTCAAGTTGAGCTTCAAGATCGAGCCTATTTTCGAGTGAATGTTTTAGCTTGGCTAATTGCCGTTGAGCAATCTCTTCCAGCATTTCAATAAATAAAGTTTCTTTAGAGGAAAAATAAAGATAGACCGTCCCTTTACCAATTGCGGCTCTTTCGGCAATATTTTCCATACGAGCCTGGTCGAATCCGATCCGGGCGAACTCTTCCGCAGCAGACCGAATAATTTGCTGGCGCATACTCTGGCGCACTTGCTCGGTTACAATCTTCGGCATATTTTTTAGTTTGAACTAACCCCTTTCAACTATTTAGTTTGACTGACCAGTCAGACATATTATATACTTGATTGGTCTAGAAGTAAATTAGCCTACTTAACAGAATCCTCCGTCTCTTGCATCAGGCTAGAAACTCTTTCTACCTCATACTTAATCGAGGTTAGCGATTTTTGCAATTCTCGAATAGTTAGTACCACTGCCAAGCCTGGCAACACTGCCCCTGATAAGAAAACTAGCAGAGCCAGCCAACCCTGCCACTACGTTATTGGTCAGGGCTGCTACCGCAATCACCAGCAAATCCCCGATAAGCACTAGAATAGCACCGTAAGTTGCCATTACCGCGTGGTGAGATAGCCGCAAACGGTGCAATAAATCGGGGATTTGCTGGTCAATCTCTCGAAGTCTTTCTTTTGCCAGGAAGTGGTTAGCTCCCTGGCCCAATAAATCCACTCACTCCCGGTTCATCACTCGGATGCGGTCACTCACCGCCGCCCGGCTAACCAATCCGCCGACAATAATCGCGCAAGCCGAAATTATCACGGCGGGAGCGAGAATAAGTTGAATTAAGACCAATAAAGGAGATGTTATCAGCCGCACAACAAATTACTTGGCGTAGGATAGTGAGGCCCATTACATTGTCCAGCTCTCGGCCTTTGCCACCCTAAAATTGAGTATCCAAGTCTGGCCTGAATTCGCCGCCACTATCAATGTTTTTTCTGGACTCATTAGTAACTAATGCAGCAAATTTTTATATTTACAAGTATAATGAATTTGATGGAAAAAGTTAGCTAATCTCATTTCATTCATAGCGGGACTCTTTCACTCAGGTAGAGGAATTTATTGATGAAGCGGTTCTCATATCGAGATCGAGATCTTGCTTTTGGGCAAGCTATGTTGGAGTTGCGGGCTGTCACCGGGCTAACTCAGGCTGGCCTGGCCCAGTACCTGGGGGTCTCTCGACGGGCAATCGGCGAGTGGGAGAATGGCAACACCTACCCTAAAGCCCACCACCTTCAAGCCTTTATTGGGCTTGCTTTCCAGCAACAGGCATTTGAGGCTGGTCGCGAAGCCGAAGAGATTCGGGCGCTCTGGCGCGCCGCCCGTCAGAAACTGGTATTCGATGAAGATTGGCTCGCCCAACTATTAGCCTCGGTCACTCCTGCCCAGCCTCGCCCGGAGCAGACTGCCATTACCGTTGCTCCTGCCCTTTCGCTTGCCGTTAGTCCTAGGCTGACAAACGAGCCGAGAGTGGATTGGGGAGATGCGCCCAGCACTTCCAGTTTTTATGGACGCGAGAACGAGTTAAGTCAACTACAAAAGTGGGTCGTTGAAGAAGGCTGCCGGGTGGTGAGCCTTTTAGGGCTGGGCGGTATCGGCAAGTCAACTCTGGCCGTCAATTTGATGCACCAGTTAGCCGAGCGTTTCGAGGTAGTGATTTGGCGTTCCTTGCGCGATGCTCCCCATTGCGAAGCACTGCTCGGTAGCTGTCTCCAAATCTTGGCCCCAGAGGTACTCAGTGAGAACTCACCTGGCCTCGAACGACGTATCAGTCTGCTACTTAAACATTTACAAGACCGTCGGGTGCTACTGGTACTGGACAACCTGGAAACGCTCTTGGAAGAGGGCCAGGGTATGGGTTATATGCGGGAGGGTTACGAGGGCTATAGCCGCCTCTTAGCTCAGATAGCTGAAACCAATCACCAGAGTTGCCTTTTGCTCACCAGCCGGGAGAAGCCGGCGAATCTGGCACTGTTAGAAGGTAGCCGTTCTCCGGTACGGGCTTTGCGCCTGACCCGGCTGGATGAGGTGGCTTGCGAACAGTTGTTGTTGGACAAGGATATCACAGGCACTTCCGCTGAGCGAGAGCAGTTGCGCGAAATCTTCAGCGGCAACCCTCTAGCCTTGAAAATCGTGGCCCAGACCATTATAGACCTGTTTGAGGGAGATATTGGTCTATTTTTGGCCCAGGGCGAGGCGATATTTGGGGGAGTAAAGAAGCTACTTGACCAGCAATTTGCCCGGCTTTCGGCTATGGAGCAAACCGTGCTGCTGTGGTTGGCAATTTTGCGAGAACCGACCACCTTAAATGAGCTGCTAACCGCGCTGGTCAAGCCAATCCCTCGAACCCGGTTGTTGGAAATGATGGAGGCTTTACACCGACGCTCGTTAATCGAGCGAGGGGACAAGCCGGGAAGTTTTACTTTGCAATCGGTGGTGCTGGAATACCTGACCAGTCGGCTGGTGGAGGAAGTAGCCGGAGAACTAATGCAAGGCAACCTCGTCCGTCTGACCCAGCACAGTCTTTTACAGGCTCAGGCTAAAGATTATGTGCGACATAGCCAACAGCGTGTAGTTATGCAGCCGCTTCTAACCCGGCTTAAAGGCATTCAGACCGGGCCAAACCAGGTTGAAAATTATCTGAGACAAACGCTGGAGCGCATCCGCACCCTGCCTCAAGACCAACAAGGCTATGCGGGTGGTAATATTTTGAACCTCTTGATTGTTTTGGGTTCGGATGTAGCGGGCTGGGATTTTTCGGGGCTGAATTTATGGCAGGTTTATCTGGCCGGGGTAGAACTACGAGACGTAAATCTGGCCGGGGCTGACCTGCGGCGGAGCGTCTTTACGCAAGGTTTTAATTCAATTACGGCCCTCGCCTATAGCCCGGACGGACAGTTTCTGGCGGGGGGCAGCCTGGCTGGAGATATAAGGGTCTGGCGACTGGGAGAGCAAGCCGAAAGCGGCGGTTATTCCTTGCTATTGGAGTGCCAGGGCCACCGCGACACGGTTATTTCGGTGGCCTATAGCCCGGATGGAAGGCTTTTGGCGAGTGGGAGCCACGACCACACAGTCAGGCTGTGGGATGCCCGGAGCGGAGAGAGTTTGCTGGTATTGGAAGGCCACACCGACAGGGTGGCATCCATTGTATTTAGCCCGGATGGAAGGCTTTTGGCAAGTGGCAGCTATGACGGCACTATTCGCCTGTGGCGGGTGGCTACCGGCAAGATTTTGATGACCCTGGAAGGGCATACCGCCTGGGTTTGGTCGGTGGCCTTCAGTCCTGACGGACGAATGGTAGCAAGTGGCAGTTTTGATGGTACGATCAGGCTCTGGGAAATTAGTGTGCCGGACAACTCCTACAAACAGGTCGCTACTTTGAGTGGACATCAAGGCTGGGTTAGGGGTGTAGTTTTTAGTCAAGACGCTCAAACACTTTACAGTTGCGGGGCTGATAGTACCGTCCGAGTATGGTCAGTAGCCAACCACCAGCAACTCCAAACTTTAGAAGGTCATGTTGGAGCGGTGCAAAGTATTGGGATAAGCTCAGATGGGACAATGCTTGCCAGCGGCGGTGCTGACCGTACCATTCGGTTGTGGCAGCCGGGGAGTGATAAATCGTATCTTATCCTGTCCGGTCACACTGCTCCCGTGATGGAATTGGCCTTCAGCCCTAACGGTACGACCATTGCCAGCAGCAGCGCTGACCGCAGTATACGGCTTTGGTCGGTGGAGCGGGGTGAAGCTCTGGCAATCTTACAAGGACACTCAAATACAATTAGATCATTGGCGGTTAGCCCAACCGGGGCTTATCTGGCAAGCTCCAATGGTAACAATCAAGTATTGGTATGGCGATTGAGCGGCAAAATTCAGTCACCCGCCGCTCAAATCACGCCCTCAATCAGGTTGAAAGGTCATACTAATCAAATTTTTGTTGTAGCTTTTAGCCCGGACGGAAGAAGCCTTGCCAGCGCTGGGCAGGATGCCTCTATCAAACTCTGGGATATAGCTGGAGCTAACCAGGACAGTCAGAGTCAGCCTCGTCTTAGTCTTAAAGGCCATACTGACGCTATCAGTGCGATAGCCTTTAATCCGGGAGGTACGCTACTGGCGAGTGCCAGCGCCGATGGCACAGTCAGGCTCTGGTCAACCATTAACGGGGAACTTTTAGCAACCCTGCTAGGGCATCAAGCCAG
>JBBQGP010000013.1:0-49407 GCA_038323095.1 Chloroflexia bacterium
TATGGACGCAATCAGTAACGTTTATAGCTTCTTCGAGCAAGGTTTTCGCTATATTTTCGAGCGGTGGGACAGAGTTTCGCCCCGTTTTTTCGAGCATCTGCAAATTGTGGGCTTGTCACTGGGGATTGCCTTGCTGATTGCTGTACCACTTGGCATTCTGGTTAGCCGGGTGCGCTGGTTGGCGGTGCCAGTGCTAGGCGTTCTTGGGATTTTGTATACAATACCGAGCCTGGCTTTTCTAGCCTTTTTCGTACCAGTTTACGGTTTGGGCATCACTACCCTGGTGATTGTACTGGTGCTGTACGCTCAAACTATGCTGGTGCGTAATATTGTGCTGGGTTTTAACGGGGTAGACCGGGCGGTTATCGAGGCGGCGCAGGGTATGGGAATGAGCAGCTTTCAGATTTTCTGGCAGGTCGAGCTACCTTTGGCCTTGCCAGTAATTCTGGCCGGGATGCGAATTGCGACGCTGGCGATTATCAGTATTGCAACGGTTGGAGCCTTAGTCGGGGCGGGCGGGTTGGGCAAGCTTCTAAGCAATGCCGGGAATAATCCGCGCCTGATTGCTGCCGGATTTATCTGTGTAGTGTTTATTGCGCTGGTCGCCGACCAGGTTTACCGCGTTCTGGAATTTGCCGCGACGGGCTACCGCCGCAAATCTCGCAAGGCCCGCGCCTGATTTAATGTAATATATATAAAAGCAAAAAACACCTGAATTTTCAGGTGTTTTTTTAATTGCGGGGGCAGGATTCGAACCTACGACCTTTGGGTTATGAGCCCAACGAGCTGCCACTGCTCCACCCCGCGTTATTATCAGTTGGTCAGGGTTTTAAGAATTGAGTCGGGGCGAGAGGATTTGAACCTCCGACCACTTGAACCCCATTCAAGTGCGCTACCGGGCTGCGCTACGCCCCGACGTTAAAACGAATTTCCTGACGAAGCTTATGTTACTACTTTTGCCCCGATTCGTCAAGTTTGTTCAAAGCCCGAAATCAAGCGGGAGCTGGTAATAGTTCGGTTTTGGGCCAAACCAGAAGTGAGCTTGCGGCAGTTCTTCCAGCGAAATTACTCGCAAATTCGCCATTTTTGCGCCGGAAGAAAGCTTGTATTCAGCCGAGAGCAAAATTAGTTCAGGCCGACGGTTGTATTTGAGGGTAAAGCGGGAAGCTCCCGCCCGAATAATTTCGGGTAGTGGTCGCGGCGTTTCGTCAAAATAATAAAAGAAACGCCGCCCATCCAGCATATCCCGCAATTCAGCATCCGGGCCAATTATCGCCAAATCCTTGATGCGATAAATTTCATTTAAATCTATAGATTCTGGATTATTAGAAATAGAGTGTTGTTTTTTGTAGCCCATCGCTTTTTCATTAAGAATAATAACTGTAGGAGAGATGACCCTTCCCGATTTTACCCAAATCTGTCCTTATCGAGATTGGAAATCCCTCCTACATAAAATTAGATGAATTGTCAGGTTATTTCACTAATATCATTGGCCGGAGCAACTTGCCCAGACCTTCGAGGCTAATTTCTTCGGCAGGCCAGCTTGAATTTTTGGAACGGGTCAATACTTCGATGCCTTCTGGCCCACTCAGAATCGTATCTTCGATTTTAACGCCAGTTATCGAAGGATTCCAGGCAAAAGCCTGCCGAGACTGAACAATTTCGGTAGTGGTGGGCGTACCCAAAAATTCGCGGCTTTCGTAACCTGTGCCGCCGCCCTGATGGTGCAATTTCCATTCGTCGGCGTAACCCTGCGCGGCATATTCCTCTAAACCCCGCTCAAAAACCTGACGGACGGATACGCCTGGCTTTGAGCTTAAATTAAAGGCCAAATCCACGCGCTGTACTGCCGTCTGCTTTTCTTTTAGCTCTTGCGAAAGTTCGCCAAAGTGAACCAGACGAGTACAGTTGGCGACCAGCCCGCCCCCTCTGGCGCATAGCACAACCATCGCGTATTTTTTCAGCTTTTGCATGGTCGGGATAGGGTGACGGTACTTAAAGATGCGTTCATCTACCGCTACTAGCGTTACGAACGGCACTAAACCTTTGTCAAAAGTAGCCGCCGCCAATCTTCCGGCGATTTCGTACTCGGTCAGGCCAGGAGTAAGATTGCTTACAACTTCTTCCAGAGCGTCCGCCGCTAACTCGCAAACCTCGCGGTAGCGTTCGGCTTCTTCCAGGGTTAAATCAAGCCGTTCTTTGGCGATTTGCCCGCTCACATCTGTCGCAAGGCCACTCCCAAAGCTCGAATCGCTGCCCAAACGTTTGCCACTGCCGCCTATCATATCCAAAAGCAGCTTTTCTCGAACTGGGCCGCCTTCCCACCAGGGCGCGGGTACAACCTCAAAACCGATTTGTTTCAAATTTTCTTCATCAGCCAGCCGGGGAGCTTCGATATTGTTCATAACGGCATAGCGCGTGCCGTCCTTGCCGATAAGCAAGGTCGCCACGCCCATTTCACTGGCGTTATTGACCCAGCTATTGCTGCCACCCGTCGCCCACGCGAAATTATTGATACGGTTCAGGGCTAATCCGTCCAGTTCGTTTTTGTCCAGAAAAGCGGCAATCCGCCGCCGTTTTTCGGTTACTTCTCTTTGCTGTCTTTCCAAATCCACCGCTATTCTCCTTTATATAAAGTAAAATTAGCAAATAAGGTCTTCAGGGCCTGCCTGTTGGTACTTATATCATACTTGAGATAGGCCAGATTGTCACGTACAGGAGGAGCGTGGTATAATGAGGCACGGTTCGGCTCGCTGAATTAAGAATATCGTTTTTGGAGGCTAGAGGAATATAACGTGTCAGGTAATTTCACCGAAATTTTCGAGGCTCTCCGCCCTTTTGATAAAGGCCATACCGAGCATTTTTTTGCGTTGGTAGCCTATGCCCCCCCCGAAGTTACCGCCGCGCTAGATGATATTCGTCGCCGCTACGACCCGGCTTTTAAAGAAGGTATTTTGCCCCACGTCACAATGAAGCGTCCAGCAATTTTACCCGATGCGGCTTTGCTGCCCGCCCTTTCCCAATCTATTCGTCAGGCGGTGCAAACTATTTCCCCTTTTCAAATTGAATTGAGCGGCTACGGCATTTTCCGCAATTCTGATAAAAATGTGGTTTTTGTCAAAGTACAGGAGGAGAAACCTTTTTGTCGTTTGCATACCGAAATTGGGGAAGCTCTTAAAAAAGTGCTGCCCGGTGGTGGTTTGGACAAGTACGAAGGGGAAGCTTATCATCCACATTTGACGATTGGAAATAATTTGAGCGACCTCGAACTAGCGGTGATGCAATATGAGTTGGATAGCGGCAGCTACCGGCTTAATTTCACCTTTGAGCTTTCCGAAGTTGCTTTGCTCAGTCAGCCGCCCCGCCTTAGCTGGGAAACAGTAGACAATTACCACTTCGGCCCTTAAAGTGCTAAGGACTGAGGGCTGGAACTGAGGTAAAAGCTTGCAAAGCAAGTTGATTTATTTTCAAATTTTACCTCAGTCCTCAGCACTTAGAGCCTATCCCGATAGGGCCGTACTTCTTGCAGGATGCTGCTCCGTCAGTTGAGGTTGGGCTAAAATCAATGGGCAGAGCCACATCCTACAGGAATGCCCCTATTTATTGTGGGATATTGCTCCGCCAATAGATAAAAGCCACCACCTATTGGAACAGGTTCTTAGCGGGTGTAGCCGGATTGTTGGGGGATATAGTTTTGCTCAATTTCAATTTCGATAGTAACCGGGATACTTTCCTCCTGGGCATCCAGCAATAGCCGGACTACCGAATTCATCAAGCATCCAAAAGCATAAAGAAATACCATAGGTTGTAACCAGAACGAAACCGAGTAGAGCGGGCCGCTAAAACTCCAGCCATCCCAAAAAAGTGAGCCACCTATCAAAAACAAGGCAATAAAAATAGATAACCAGCGTACAAAGTTTGGTGATAATGTTGTCATGTTACCTCTGCTAGAGCGAAAATATTAAAAAGATTATTTCGAGCGTAAGGAGAAAGACTAAAACCTTACTGCTTTACTTTAACAGAGCAACATTTCTTTCGACATTACAACATATTCAAACTATATTAAGATTTACTAATAATAAGCTGATAAAAAGAGGTAATTTAGGCTAGTCCTGTTGTACTATTATTTATTCGGTACTTTTATCTAAAAATTTCTTTATTTAGATTGTACTTTTGGTTCAAATAGTCCTAGACCCCAATTAACTGGCCTGTGCCGTTCTTGCGGCTCGGCTCTGTCCCCGAAAGCAATCCGGCCAAATGTCCATCACTGATTTTGCAGCCGCGTACTGGCTTGCCGTCGTTTAATTCAACCCAGCCAAAGCTGCCCGTCGGCGGATTGGTAAAGCTCCGAATATCGTGCCAATCCTTACCTCGAAAATAAGCGGTCAGGCAAACCGTAATATAGCCATGCGTCGAAAGCAAAATATGCTTGTGCGGGTCGGCTATAAGGCGTTCGATTAGGCGGCTAACTCGTTTCCAGGTATCTTGCTGCGCTTCGTTAATCGGCTCAATCAAATCTGGTTCAATTTGTAATTCTATTTCGTTCTTTAGATAGCTATGTACAATCGTGGCGGTCTGGACGGCACGCGGCAAAGGAGAAGTCAGGTACATATCAAACGGGCCACGCCGGGATAATTCCGCCCCCAGCATATTTACTTCCCGTCGTCCTTTAGGTGTCAGCAAAGCCCGGTGCTGGTTATCGCCATAAGCCCGATTATTGGCCGAATAAATCGTTTCGCCGTGTCGGTGATAATATATAAACTTCTGCAATTTTTTTATTAACTCTTTCTTTAATTTTACTTCATCTAATGTTAGCACAAACCCGGTTTGATTATGATTAATCTAACAGAACTCTAACACGTAAAACTGCTACTTTCTCTTTAAGGATTACGTAAATTGTGTTAGCATTAGCAAGACAAGAGTGCTAAAGCCAGGATGCTACGATGATAGATAAATTGAAAAGTAACGTAGCAAATTATACCAAAAAAGTAAAACAAAGTATTACTAACTTTTAAATTATAAATTTTGAGATTTTGGAGGAAACGAGTAACATGGCAAAAATCTTGGGAATTGACCTGGGAACCACCAACAGCGCAATGGCCGTTATGGAGGGTGGCGAGCCGGTGGTCATACCTAACGCCGAAGGTGCGCGGACTACGCCCAGCGTGGTAGCGGTTAGCAAAAGCGGCGAACGGTTGGTCGGGCAAGTTGCCAAACGGCAAGCTGTTACCAACCCGGAAAATACCATCTTTTCGATTAAACGCTTTATGGGTCGCAAATTTAATGACCCTTCGGTACAGCGCGATATAAAGCTTGTACCTTATAAAATGCAAGCTCGCTCTAACGGCGATGTAGAAGTAAAATTGGGCGACAAATGGTTTAGCCCGCCCGAAGTTAGCGCAATGATTTTGCAGAAGCTCAAGTCCGATGCCGAAGCTTATTTGGGCGAGAAAGTAACCGAAGCGGTTATCACTGTCCCGGCTTACTTTAACGACAGCCAGCGTCAGTCGACCAAAGACGCGGGCGAAATTGCCGGCCTGAAAGTGCTTCGGATTATCAACGAGCCTACGGCGGCAGCCCTGGCTTACGGCGTAGACAAAAAGCACGAAGAAAACGTGGCGGTCTATGACCTGGGCGGTGGTACTTACGATATTTCGATTTTGAACTTGGCTGAAGGGGTTTTTGAAGTAAAGGCCACCAATGGCGATACTCACTTAGGTGGAGACGATTTCGACCAAAGGATTATTGATTGGTTGGCCGACGAATTCAGGAAGGAAAACGGCATTGATTTGCGGCAAGACCGTATGGCTTTGCAGCGTCTGAAGGAAGCGGCGGAAAAAGCCAAGATTGAGCTTTCGACCACGCAGGCCAGCGACATCAACTTGCCCTTTATCAGCGCGGATGCCAGTGGCCCGAAGCACTTGAACATCAATTTGACCCGCTCCAAGCTGGAACAATTGGTCGGCGATTTGATTGACCGCACCGTCCCGCCGATGAAAAGCGCGTTGGACGATGCCAGTATGAAAACCACCGAAGTGCAGGAAATCCTGATGGTCGGCGGTATGACCCGTATGCCTTCCGTCGTCGAAAAAGCGCGTGGCTTCTTCGGCAAAGAGCCGAACCGGGGTATTAACCCGGATGAAGTGGTAGCGATTGGCGCGGCGGTACAGGCTGGCGTTCTCGGTGGCGAAGTCAAGGACATTCTGTTGCTGGACGTAACCCCGCTAACCCTGTCGGTGGAAACCCTCGGCGGCGTGGCTACCCCGCTTATCGAACGCAATACTACTATCCCGACCCGCAAGGGCGAGGTATTCAGTACGGCGGCGGATGGTCAGTCGAGCGTGGAAATTCACGTGGTACAAGGGGAACGCCCGATGGCTTCTGAAAACAAGAGCCTCGGACGCTTTATCCTGGACGGTATTCCGCCTGCGCCGCGTGGTGTGCCGAAAGTAGAAGTTGCTTTCGATATTGATGCGAACGGTATTTTGAATGTCAGCGCGAAAGATTTGGCAAGTGGTCGTGAGCAGAAGATTACGATTACGGCTTCGAGCGGCCTTTCCAAAGATGAAGTCGAGCGGATGCGGAAGGAAGCCGAAGTTCACGCGGGAGAAGATGCCAAGAAACGCGCCCTTATCGAAGCCCGTAACAAGGGTGACAGTGCGGCCTACACTGCCGAAAAGACTTTGCGCGATTTCGACCAGCAAGTCCCGCAAGATTTGAAGGAAGAAATTAACGGCAAGATTGCGGCGGTTCGCAGCGCATTACAGGGCGAAGACGCGGAACGCATCGAATCTACCACTAACGATTTGATGACTGCCGTTCAAAAGGTCGGCTCGGCCATTTACGGTCAGCAGGGTGGCGGACAACCCGGCGGCGGCGAACCCGGTGAAGGTGGCGGACAGCAACCCGGCGGCAACGGTCAGCAGGGCGGCGAAGGCACAGTCGAAGGCGAGTACCGCGAAGTTTAGTTCGTAGCTAGAATAAGATAGATAAGAAAAGAGGTAGGCTCTAGGGTCTGCCTCTTTTTTGTTTAATTTAAGTTTGTGTATAAACGTAGGCAATTATATTAATCATTTGACAAATAATTAGTTGTGTACTAATCTCTAGTTACTACCTACTGTTTACAATATAAGGAGAATTAGATGAGAATAAAAGAGGGTATACTGGTAACACTCGAAATTGGCTTATGCGGGGTTATGCTTTGGCTTACCAAACTCAACTCTGAGGGATTTTTTAGGCAAATTACCAACTATTCTTTACTTGCTGGCCTTATATTCTTCGCAACTCTTGCAACCTGGTTTATACTTATGCTGGATAGAAAACGCTGGACGTTACCAGTCGCCTTGTTTTTCAGGGATAGCCGACGCAGGATAATCAGGAATAATTCAGCCCGCTTGTTAAGCATTAGCTTAATCACTTTGTTTGAGATTGGTTTATTTTTAAGTCTTGGCCTCATTAATGTAAAAAACGCTTTTAATCGCGTGTACCCCCAGGTTGCCTATAACAAGAACTGGTATGACATTGCGCTAAATCTTGGCACAGTTATATTTATAGTTGCCTTTGTACCCTTAGTGCTACACCTGATTTTGAGAAAGAAGAAAAGGCAACCTGCTGCAATTTCCTTGAGTTCAAAATAAGTATTACCACGATTTAATGGCAATGATAATGTGAGCTTCGCCCTGCGCGTCCTCGAAAGTTTCGTCGCGGCGGATGAGGCCGGCTTGCGAGAGGGGCAAGCGGATTTGCTGAATTCCGCTCCGGCCATAACCTAAAATGTTGCGGTAAAGCCACATCAGGATTTTGGCGGGCAGGCTAAAGGGCTTTAGTTGGGCCATATCCACAATTACCAAGCGTCCACCCGGATAGAGTACCCGCGAAATTTCCTGCAAGGCGGCGGCATCGGCGATATATTCCGTAGGGAAGGTGCTGATTACGGTTTCAAAGCTTTCGTTGGGGAAGGGCAAAGCCTGTACTCGCGCTAATTGCGCTTTTTCGGTTTCAAATCCGGCAGCCGCCAATTTTTTATGAGCCTCAGCTAACATTCGGGGTGAAGCATCAATGCCCTGCGCCTTGAAGCCGCGTTTGAGCATTTCGGTCAGCAGTGTGCCAGTGCCGCAGCCAATTTCAAGCACTCTTTTACCCTGAATACGCGGCAAAACCGCCCGTTGCCACTTGGGCCATTGCCCTAGAAAGCTGTAGTAGCTGATTTTGTCGTAAAGCGGGGCAAGCGGATAATACAAAGCGTTAAAAATTGTTCGCAAGAGCAGCGACATTAAACGCTGGAAAGCGGCGATTAGGCGGGAAAAAATTTCGGACACCGGGAAAACTCCTTTATATCCCATCAAAATAGATGGGCCTCTTTTTTGAGCTTTTTGAGTCACTTCACCAAAGGTTGACAAGCTAAAACAGCCGGGCAAGTTCAACCTCTCTATATTAGCCGAAATTTTCGTTTCAAGCCAGCAAATCGCCGCTTTTGCAAAACAAGTTTAGATAGAATAATTGATGGCGGAAAACTGGCTGTTCGCCGATAATTCTTCCAGATTTTTGTTTTTGAGGCTTTGGGCCGCTTCCAGCGCAGTTGAGAGGTAAGCGCGGGCATTCGCCAAATTCGACCAAATGTAATTTACATCGGATGAATTACTAGCACATAAACGCAAGGCCAATTCGTTTACTTCGGCCTGCAAGCGGCTAATTTCCTGACAAAGCGTAAGTTTGGTAGCAGCGTTCGTATTCTGATTGGTATTTTCCATAGCAATTAACCTCTTTCCCCTTATCTTGATAAATCTGATATGTTTTATTAGGATAATTCCTTTTTGGCAAAATGTCAAGATTTAATTTTGTTGTGGCTCATATTAAGTTTATTGTAGATAGATTGAACAAGCAAGCGGTTTTTAACACCAATTTTAAAAAGAATGAACCAAAGGCAGAAAAAATCTTTAGAACGAATTTTCAGAAATTGGGCCAAATTGTTAGAATTTTTGTACTGTCCTGTGTTATAATAGAAGCTGGAAGGAGGGCGGCGAGAAAATTTTTGCTTTACAATGCGCCGCAACTTGAACAAATGACTACATCTATAGGTAAAAGAGTAAATCCTTTGAGCCGCCGACCCCGCCGACAAAGGTTAGTGGTAGCGGTACGTGGTGCTGCCGGTTCTGGCAAAAGTTTTTTTGCGGCAAGTATGGCCGATGCCGGGTTGGGCCGCTTGTGCTATTTTGACGTAGAACGCAAGGCTCGTCTGTTGCCCGGTAGCGATGGCTCGAAATTCGACGCACTAGAAATTCAGCATCCCGACGAACTGCCCGAATTTATTGATTGGGCTTTGGATGGGGAGGGCCGTGAACAGAATTACGGCTGCTACGCTCTGGATAGCTGGGCCATGTACTTTGGGCGCAAGCACCGTGAAACGGTAATGGCGGTACGTGACCGCAACGGCGACCCGACAGCCCAGCCAACTGCCGAAGAATTATCTTCCGACCAGATGATTTATCAGGAAGTGCTACGGCGGCTTTGCGTGGATAGCGGGGCCTGCGTGGTGATTACCGACCAAATCGGGGCTAAGGGCAAGGAAGACCGCGAGGAAAACGAAATGGGCCGGGTGCTGCCGCTTACTAGCGGTGGTCTGGAATATTTCGTGGACGTACTTTTTGAAGCTCAGGTACGAATCGAAGATTTCAAGACGGTGCGAGTTTTCCTGGTAGTCAAAAGCAATAGCCCGGCTTTCCCGATTGGTATGGAAATAATTAACCCACTATTTGCCGATTTGCTGGCTTTGATTAATACCGATAGTGCCTTGCCAATCACTCCGCCACCAATTAACGAAGTACCCGAACTTTTGGACGATGAGCCGGAATTAACGCTGGTACGTCCTGCCGGGCCAACTGTGGAAGAATTGCTTGCAAAGGCCGAGCAGAACGGCTTTAGTCAGGCCGATTTGATTACCGCCGCCCGTTATTATTGCAACGGTCAAACCGATCTGTACCGCTTGAGCGAAGAACAATTGATTGACCTTGACCGTCGACTGACCGCGCGTATCGAAAAAGAAGTAATGCAGCGTGAGCAATCGCTGGCAACTGCTATCGATGCTGAACCCGTTGCAGCAGTCGCCCAAAACGGACGAGGCCGCGCTCGACGGGGTTAGTTCTAAGTTTTGAGTTTTGAGGTTTGAGTTAAAATAAGGGGGCTTCATTGCCCTCTTTTTGACAGTTTTTGTAATCAATAATAGAGTTTTATGTAGGAGGGATTTCCAATCCCGATTTTGCTTAATCCGTCTTATCGGGATTAGAAATCCCTCCTAGATTTAAGTAGTCTTTGTTTTGGAAAAGCTATCAAGTATTCGGGCTGGACTCGGCGGCGAATGATAGTTTTTGAAAAAGCGAAAGGAATGCTACATGAGTGCTAAATTTCAAATAAGTCTGGATTGCAGCGACCCCAGTCGTTTAGCCACTTTTTGGGCGGAGGCTTTAGGCTATAAATCCGAAGACCCACCCAAAGGTTATGCCACCTGGCAAGATTGGCTAATTGCTTCCAATATACCTCGCGAAAACTGGAATGACCGGGCCGGGCTGGTTGACCCGCAAGGCATCGGGCCGCGCATTTTGTTTCAGAAAGTGTCAGAACCCAAAACGGCCAAAAACCGGCTGCACCTCGATGTGAGACCCAGTGCCGCCGGAGCTTCGCCGGAAGAACGCTTTGAAAAGGCTAAAGCTAAAGCCGCTCAATTGGTAACTTCAGGGGCAACCATCCTGTACGAAATGAACGAATACGGCTCTCACTGGATAACGCTGGCTGACCCCGAAGGCAACGAGTTTTGCATTGGCTAAAGGGAGTGTTATTGTAAAGCTGTAACCCTGACCATATCGAAACTAGCCCGGCTTAACTCAAGATAAAGAGCGGTTTGACTGGGCTGGGCTGACACCATTATTTGTCCCAAAGAATGATTTTCCCAGCTAAACGAGAGATTTCCACCCACTTTGCGAAAGCGGAACTGCTGGTACACAAAAGGATTGAAATGGTCGGGTAGTGGGAAATCCTGATGCTGGGAATTGGTTTCACAGCGAAAAATCCAATTGTTTTGAACTTGTTTTAGTTTTACTAACGGCCCTCGCTCTTGCTCGGAAAGATAAGCGGGGTAAAAACCGTAACCGCCTTCTGGTGTAAGTAACGAGACCAACTTTGCATTTACTACCAGTTCATAAGCCTCAAGTTGTGGCCCTTTGGTAATAAATTGAGGCTCATCTATAGCTTCACACCAGAGCTGCTGTCCCTTTACCTGCCATTTTTCTCCCCCTATCTCTCCATCGTCACCATCAAACAAATCTTGCCAGCCGACAGTAAGATTGAATCCGGCAAAAGCGGCGGGGCTATTTTCACTAAATAAAATTAGTTCGGTGGAGGTTTGCGGCAAGCTAAACGATAAGGGTCTACCTTCGTCCAGCGTCAGCTTTACCCGGTTCTCACATACTTCTAGCCCTAGCAAATGATAAGCCTCAAAATCAAAATCCTCTGGTAACTGCCACTCACTCTGTTTATTGTTATAAAGTAAAGTTAGGCGGGCTTGCTGCAAAGATGAGTTAAGCTCAAATCGTAGGAGCGGCTCATTGTTATTATGTAAAGCTACACCAAAGACTTTGACCGGGTTTGAGGATGGCAAACAGCGCAAGTTAAGTTCGGCTATAAAGTAGGGCTGGTCAAGCTTCAGGCAAGCTCTGGCGGAGCCAAGAGTGTCTTCCTGCAACAAAACCTTATCTTTTAGTGACCAACGCCCGCCGGAGTAGCTCCAATTTGGGGAATCAAAACCGCTAAGAGTAGAAAGGTTTGGAGCAGGTTCAGGGCCGATACTAGGGCCAAGCATTAACATTCGCTCCCCGGCCCAATCGAGCGGGTCAATTGCCAGTTGGCGGACACTTCCGTCTAAAGCCCAGCGATGGTAAACACAGTAAAGCTGCCGGTTATCCGGCCCACGCACCACCGAATTATGGCCCGGCCCAATTACTTTGTCGGGAACGGTATGCAAAATAGGAAGTATTTCTTGCCCGTCGGCGGTTTGCTGCCATTCGTCAGGGTCAGCTACAGTGTGAGTGGTGGAGTAACTAACTCCGTAACTTATATTTTTCCAGTTTCCGCCACTAAACATCTGATAATAAAGATTTTTGTGCTTGAGGACGAATGGCCCTTCCACCGTGTGCCAGCGCACGCCGCCTTTCTCAATACGCTGCGGGTCGTAAACTTGCCAGTCATAGCGGGCGCGAGTGACCGGGCGCGGCTTTCCCTCAAGCGTAAAAGAATCGAGCATACGGTCAACCGCCGTTCCTGTACCGACGTGGCTATGCTCAAGATAATCAGTAGCATAAAACAAATAGCGGCTACCGTCCTCATCCTGAAAGACGTGAGCATCAATTGCGAAATCTTCTTGAGTAAGCCTGCGCCCGCTATCGACGAATGGCCCTTTAGGGTAGTCAGCGACAGCTACCCGGATTTCCATCAAAGTTTCGTTACCGACGCTATAATAAAGGTAAAAGCGGCCATTGTAATAGCTGACTTCGGGCGCCCAATAGAAAGGTGGATTATCGGGCAGGGGTTGCATCGCTCCGCCGCAATCTTCCCAATGAACCAAATCAGAAGAATGCAAAATTCCAAAGCAGCGATTATCTGACCAAAAGCCAGTGCAATAGGCCCAATATTCACCGCAAAACTCAAGTACGAACGGGTCAGGGAATTCCCGTTCGTAAACTGGATTACTATAAGTTTTAGGCATAATAGCTCTCTTGTCTCTAATTCTTAACTTTAGGGGCGGGTTGGGGCGCAGTAGTTGGCCCATCTACCACTGGTTTACCATCCTTCCAGATAATTTTATCCATCCAGACAAGGCGGCGGCTGGTTTTAACCCCATTTGAAACTTCCCAGGCGTGATAAATAATCCAGGTCTGGTCGCCAAGTTGAAGTATAGTTTGATGTCCAGGGCCAATCACCGGCGATGACTTTAGCGAACTTTTTAGAATTGGGTTGTCGTTGCCCTGTTCACACGACCCGGTTGCCGTTTTGCAAGTGGCATAACCAACAGAGTAGGGAATACCAGCGTAATCATTGCCAGAAAAAAAGAGATAGTAATTGTTATCGTGCTTGAACATAGTCGGTGCTTCAATAACCAAACCTTCCCAAACTTGGTCATTGCTGATTAATTTACTTGGCCCGGAACCCATCAGGCTAAGGCCGTCAGCCGCAAGTTCCTGCACATAAATATTGGTAGTAATGCCGCAGCAATTGCCGTCATTCTTGAAGTAGAGATAAATCTTGCTATCGCTATCCCGAAAGAAATCAGGGTCAATTGTGCCGCCTTGCTCGGATTGGCAAACCAAAGGCTTGGTGTTAGTATCTTTGAACTTGCCATCCGGCTTATCACTGACGGCAACGCCCACACATTGTTTATTGGAAGCTTTGTCACGAGCGGTATAATACATCACGAACTTGTCGCCAATTTTGGCAACTTCGGGCGCCCAGACCAGCGACCCGCCCAATTTGGCCCAGGTGGGTAGAGCAGGCATGGCATCGGTTTGCAACTCCCAGTTAATTAAATCGGTAGAAGTGGCAAGCTGGATATTACGGCCCGAACCGTTGGTGGCGTAGGCGTAAAAAATGCCGTTCTCTTGCAAGATAAAGGGGTCAGGGAAATCTTGCGTTATAGCCGGATTTTGGAAAGAACCGGGCGGTATTATCGCCGGAGTATTTGCCACAGCCGCCGCAGTCGTAGCTTCCGCAGTGGTAGCCACAGCAGCAGTAGTTGTGGCGGCAGTAGTTTGCACCGCCGAAGTAGTTTGCACCGCCGAAGTAGTCTGAGCAAGGGTAGTCGTTTGACTTACAGGAGTAACGGTTGGCGTTGCATCGCCACAGCCCGCCAGCAACCCGCCTAGTATCAGCCCTACCACCAGCCATCTAGCAAGGTTCAAGCGGTAGGCAAGCCCGCCCCTACCAAATTTCGCGGCTAAATATCGCGAGTAAAACTTGCTTCTACGAATCCTCATTGCTCAATCCTCATTCTTCACAGCTTCACAAGTTTAGCCTTTGACACCGCTAGATACCACGCTGGCGACAATAAAGCGTTGCAGAGCTACGTAAATAACTAATACTGGAATAGCGGCAATCACCGCCCCGGCCATCATCAAGCCATATTCAGAAGTGTAAGCACCTTGCAGGCTGCGAAGGCCGATAGGTAGAGTTTGCAAATCGCGGTCTTTTAGTACCAGCAGCGGCCACAGAAAATCGTTCCAGCTTGCCAGAAAAGTAATAACGCCCAGCGTCGCCAGAGCGGGTTTGGTCAGCGGCAAGACGATTTTGTAAAAGGTTTGCAAGGTACTCGCCCCATCAATGTAGGCCGCTTCTTCAATTTCTTTGGGTATAGTAATAAAGAATTGACGCAGGAAGAAAACCCCGAATACGCCAGCCAAGCCCGGTAGAATTACGCCAGGAAAAGTATTGAGCAAATTGAGGGCGTTAATGGTCAAAAAGTTGGGAACAACAAACATCAGGCCCGGCAGAAAAAGGGTTGCCAGCAGCAAGCCAAAAATTAAATTTCTTCCCGGAAATTCCAGTCGGGCATAAGCGTAAGCCGCCAGCGAGTCGACTACCAGCACCAGAACAGTGGCAATGCTGGCAATAACCATACTGTTCATAAACCAGGTTACAATGGGCGTGCTGGAATTATCTACAATTTTCTGATAATTGTCAAAAGTAGGATGCTGCGGAATCCACTGGATTTCGCGGCTAAACAGCTCTGCTTTAGGCTTGAGCGAGGTAGAGAACATCCAGAAAAGGGGTAGCAAAATAATTAGCGCAATAAAGCTCATAACGGCATATAAAATAATACGCTCAATGAGTTTGCGGCTCAGGCGGCGTGACTGCTTTTCACTTGCAACGCCAGGTTTTGTTATGGTTGCCATCTTGCTTTCTCCTCCTTTAATCCCGTTGCCGGAAAACCCGGAAATTGACGTAAGATACTAAAATCATAATCAGTGCAACTATAACCGACATCGCTGCTGCACTACCCTGATTGTAACGCTCGAAACCTTCGCGGTAAATCTGGTACATTACCGGCTCAGTGGCGCGGCTGCCGCCTGCTTCTACCGGCCCGCCCTGCGTCATAAGGAAAGGCTGACCGAACAGGTTAAATGAAGCAATAATCGAGGTAGTAATAATGAAAACCAGCACAGGTCGAAGCAAGGGAATAGTAATGCCAAAGAACATTTGGGCGCGACTAGCTCCGTCTACGGTAGCCGCTTCGTAGAGGTCCTGGGCAATATCTTGAAGGGCGGCTAACAAAATAATCATGTTAAAGCCCATTGTCCACCAAATTGTGGCAACCACAATAGCTACCCACGTCCAGGGCATAGTAACGAGCCAGCGCGGGGCTTCCAGACCCAATCCTTTGGCGTAATAGTTAATCAAACCGCCCTGGCTCTGGAAAATCCACCACCACAGCAAGGAAATTACCGCCACTGAAAGTACCCAGGGAGCAAAATAGATTGCTCGAAAGATATTGCGGCCTGGAATTTTACTGTTAAGCAAGACCGCCAGCAGCAAGGGAATTATCACCAGCAAAGGCACGCTGTAAATTACAAATTCAACGGTATTACCGAGAGCGTTCCAGAAACCGCGCGACTGGACTGTATCAGGTGTGAAAATCTGAGTATAGTTTTCCAGCCCAATAAATTTATTGGCTTCGGGCCGCAGGTAGTTATATTGAAAGAGGCTAACTACCAATCCGCTAAAGAAAGGATAGCCCAGAAACACGGCAAACAATATAAAGTGGGGCAAGATAAACAAATAAGGAGTAAGCTTGAAGCGGGCTTTCGTGCCAAATTTGCGTGCAACCGCTGCTCCCTCCCGTTGCCCCTGTCCTAAGATTTGCGCCATCGCATTTTACCTCGCTAATAGCTAAGAAGTAGCCGGGCGGTTACTTCCCAAAATTAAATACTAATCGTAATTACTCAGGTGTAGGAGGGATTTCCAATCCCGATAGAGACGGGTTTAAGTAAAATCGGGATTGGAAATCCCTCCTACATTGATGCTGCCTGAATAGTTAATACTAATCTTCGATTTCCAGGCGATAAACCCGCACATAATCAAAGTTGGCAGTAAAACCATCGCCACCCATCGAGACCAGGCCAATCCGGGCATTACTTCCCAGATTATGCGTCCAGGTTCCGCCGCGCACCCAATGCTTACCATCCTGACTGGTAAAGGCGGTGTAGAGTTCCTCGCCGTTCTGGTTGCGCTTGGCAATTCTCAGGTAAGTCCACTCACTCGGCGGCCCTACGACGGTATTACCGTAACGCGGGTAGCCTGTCGGAACCGGGAACAGTTCTTTAGCAAACTCGGTTTGGCGAGTATTAAAGATAGAAACATTCACCAGCTTGATAAAGTTGTCGTCATCCCCGTAGATAACTAACCCGGCCTGAACGAAATTGTGAATAGTTTGGTCTGCCGGAACATTCAATTTAACTCTGGTTTCCACTATATACCGACCATTGGGGGCGCGTTCGGTCAGTACCGAAGCAGTGTTGCTACCCTCAAATAAATCGGCGGCTTGAGTATCGAAGCGCAATGTTCCATTCTCCAGGCCAAACTTTCCCGCCGCCGGTTGGCGTACCCAGCTCCAGCCTGGGTTAAGGGTGGAACGGTTGAACTCATCCGAGAGAGCTTCAATTTGTTCACCGGGTTCTAATTGCGCCACCTGTTCTGGTTCGTAATTACTTTCCTGACCGGGCTGGGCGGCGGGAGCGGGTTGTGGTTTATCAGAAGCCCAGCGACCGTCCCGCACGTTAGGCCAACCATTTTCCCAATCTACCGGGTCAAGTAGCACCGGGCGTTTGGTAAAGCCAACTGCTCCTGTAAAGTAAGGGTCGTTGCGGTCTACGGCGTGATAGACTGTCCAATACTGCCCGGCAAAATCTTTGAAAACCGAGTTATGACCAGTCCCAACCCAGCGATTGCCGTTCATCGAAAGTACCGGCGTACCGCCTACCCGCCCGTCGGCTGGATTGAGAGAAACTCCTTCACGGTCAACATAAGGGCCTAACGGGTTTTTCGAGCGACCCACAAAAACACTATATCCCGTAAGCGGCCCCCGGCAGCAGTCCGTAGCCGATACAAACAGGTAATAGAACTCGCCGTGTTTAACCACATTTGGGCCTTCATAACGGTTGTCAATCGTAATCTGGGTTTGGGTAGCCGGATTGGAATGTAGCCCATCCGCCGAAAGCTCGCGGGCCGAAATACCTCCAAAATAGCTGCCGTAGAAAATATAGCGTTTTCCATCTGGCCCGGTTACAATTTCCGGGTCAAAGACCCAACGTCGGGAGCCAGGACAGCAAAAGGCTTCGTGCGGCTCTACCACCGGGCTACCGCTATCCGTCCAGGGGCCAAGCGGAGTCGGGCCGGTAGCTACGCCAATCGCGCTGCCCCCACCCGGTAGTTTAGTCCAGGAGGCCGTGTAATAAAGGTAGTATTGGTTGTTGTAATATTGAATTTCGGGCGCCCATAATCCCGCGTCGTCCGCTACCCAGCTAGGCCGGGTACTAAAGACATCCCCTTTATATGTCCAGTTTACAAGGTCAGAGGATTGAAGCATGGGTAGCAGGTGGAAGTTAAAATTAGAGCCAGTCCGGTCATTGCCATTGAGTGGGTCGGTGGTGCAATACATGTACCAGTTTTTATCCTGAGCATAAGTAATGGTTGGGTCAGCGCAACTTTCCACCATACCGCCGCCCGGAATCTTAATGGACAAGGGGTTGTGATAGGTTTTGGTAGCCGCCAGGGGTTGCGCTTCTGCCGTACCAAGTGGGACTATAAATAAAGTCAGTGCCAGGAGCATTGCACTAATAAGAGACCAGCTTTTATAGCTGAAGAAACTTTTTCGCATAGTATGTTCTCCTCAATAGAGTTGCCACCCTCATAGCGTGGTTGCCAATACTCTCGCTCTCAGGCAGACTGCCGCTTTCGGCCAGTCACTTTACTCAGCCACAGCTTTATAGAATTTTCGCTTTAGCGGCCTATAGGAACGCAACAGCTAAAGCGAAAATCATGCTAATACCAGCCGAGAGAGATTTTAGGGGAAGGGACTTCTACCCGAACTGGAAGAAATAGAAGCTGATATAATTTCGGGTAGATATTTAGGATTAAGGCTGGTATTTGCTAAAGCCCCAATTCAATTTGGGCTAGAACGACGAACCGAGGCAAGCCCCGGTTCGCCCGCTTACTTACTGCTTGGGCGTAGTGCCAAACTTCTGCTTGTTCTGAGTCAAAATTTGATTGGCTTTATTAGCAGCATCGTCCAAAGCTGCTTTAGGGTCATTTTGGCTACCGCTCATTACCGCCAGAATTGCCGGTTCAAGAGCCTGCCCGAAAGTATCGGTGATACCGGGGACGGCAGGCGGGAAAAAGGCATTTTCTACCGACGGAGCAATAGAAGCTTGCGGGTCAATCGCCTTGAAAGCAGCACTATTGCGAACTGAATTGCGGGCGGGAATCTGACCAGCTTTAGACCATTCGACTGAGTTTTCACTGATGTATTTAATCAGCATGGCGGCGGCGGCATCCTTGCAGGCATCCGCGCCCTTTTTGTGGGTCGGCATGGTCAATTGGTGCGAACCGGCCCAGGTTGCAGGCTGTGTACCAATTTGGGGAACGGCAGTTGCTTTACCGGCGAACGAGACAGATTTGCCCGTGACGTTAGTAATTTGCCAGATACCATTCCAAATCATCCCTACGCCTCCGGCTTTGAAAGCGTTGAGTTCGGCATCAACTTCGAGTTTCGGCTCAGAGTATTTGCTCTGAGCATCCTTCATCCATTGCAGTGCTTTTACCCCAGCGTCGCTATTCCAGGTAGCTTTCGAGCCATCTTCATTAAACTCGGTGCCGCCATACTGGTGCAGCATTTGCTGGAAAATCTGCATTATGGGGAAGCCCGCCGTAATGTCGAAACCTTTGTTGCTGCCTTTGGTCATGGCCGCCGCCGCTTTGGTGAACTCGTCAGCAGTTTTGGGCGGGGCAGTAAGGCCCGCCGCCTTTAGTATATCTTCATTGTAATAAACCGTCATAGGGTGAATATCTAACGGGATACTGTAGCGTTTACCGGCTACTTCGCCACCCTTCCAGACTGCTGGCGGAAAATCGCTGCCCTGAACCCCAATTTTTGCGACCACATCATCAATCGGGCGAAGAACGTTGTTGAATACCTGAGTTGGAACCTGGTCAACGTGGACAATTGCTACATCCGGCAGGGTGTCAGAAGCCGCCGAAGTACCAAGCTGGGTATAATAATCGGCCTGGGTGGTCATCGTGACCTTGATATTGGGGTTGGCCTTGTTGAAGTTATCCACAATTTTACCCATAAATGGGCCGTCCGGCCCAGTGAAGGGATTCCAGTACGATAGCTGGACGTTCGAGCAGTTCGCCGGAAGGGTCAGAGGCGCACCCGCTCCGGCAGGCGCACCACCAGCACTAGCGACAGTAGTAGCGGCGGCACCACCAGCGGCGGTAGTGGCGGCTGCTCCACCAGCGGCGGTAGTGGCGGCTGCTCCACCACCAGCGGCGGTAGTGGCCGCTGCCGCGGCAGTTGTTGCGGGAGCGGCGGTGTTAGTGGCGGTATTATCACCACAGGCCGCTAACAGCAGGGCAAACAGGGTCGTTACCAATGCAAGGGTTAGAACTTGCTTTAACCGATACTGCATAGTATCATCCTCCTTAATAAATTATTCACAATCAGCTCTGTGAAGAGCTAAACTCAACGAGAAAGAGGTCTGCTAATCTCTTTCTCTTTTTTACCCCTGGACGATAACGGGAAACGTTAAGAAACCAGGAGCAACCGGGTGTTTCATACCTAATCTGGGCAAACCTATTTAATTTGAGAGTATAAGTTGTAATACAAGCTTGGCAAAATCTTGTCAAAACGCAAAAGAAAAGCAGCATCAGACCTGGAAAAACTTAATCGGTGTAACTAGTTTTATGAGGCGGCAACGTTGCCGGGAATGTAGTGAGTCAATTTGAGTAGTTTGATTATACAATGTAACGGTAGCCAAGCCGTAAGACCAAATCCTGCGGGTAATTGCCGAACTTGCTACCAAAAAGATTAATGCCTCCAACGTGTTCCGCATCTGGTTTCACCCCGATACGTATCGAGGTAAAGGGCGACTCGCTTAGTTTTAGGTCGCGAATAGTTATGTTAGAGATGGGAATACCATCTACTTCGGTTTTAGTTTCGCTGACGTGCCAGTATTTCAGCAAGCCATATTGGGTATTGCGCGGTGTCCACCAATCCGGCGTTAAATGTCCCGGCTCACCGCCAAAATCGGAAGGGCTAGTCCACGTCCCTATCTCTACTCCGTTAATCCAAACCGTAATGTCGGAAGGCCAATTCAGATTGTAAAGCGGTGCTTCTGAACATACTTCCATACTAAGCCGCAAAGAGTTAGCTTGTGCGCCAGCCGGAACCCGGTTAGGAAAGCGGTATTCTAGGTACCCCTGATAAAACCAGATTAGTTGAGCACTCATCCGGCTTGGTTCATAAAACGAAGCCGGGTCATCCAAAAGGCCAATAATTCCCGTTTCACTCAGCAACCCACAAGTCGGCGTAACCTGACAATCTACAAAAGCCCCAATTGGCATAGTCAGTTCCACCGCCTGTTCACGCGGCTTATCGTTTACCGGCAATTCAATTATGATTTTGTCATACATTCGGGCGCAAACTTTTTGTAAGCCCCGGCTGGCTGGTGCAAGTTCGGTACGAATAAGGCCCGCTTCCTCCAGTGTTTCAATATGCAGTGCTGTAGTAGAAGTGGGCAAATCAAGGGCGGCAGCTACTTCACTGACACTAGCAATTTTATCGGACAGAAAACGCAGAATACGGATGCGGTTCAGCGAGTCAAGGGCTTTTAGAACCCTCTCAAGCTGAGTTTCGGGTGTTCCTTCGTTAAGGGTCAATATTCGGCTGATTTCTTCTCTCTCTGCCGCCATATTACCGCTCTCGCTTTGCGTTCAATTTACTGTAGTTTTCGTCACAGCCATTACTATTACAGGAAGTTTGGTTGATTTCAGGTTATATTTGTAATAATAAAGCAGGAAAACTAACTTGTCAATAGGCTATATCAGGAAAAAACGCGCCATTTTGACTGATTTAGCCCAAAATACCAGATAATAAGGTTTGTCTATCCAACTTTTACAATTCAAACTTAAATAAAATAACAAATCAGCTAACAGAAGTTATGGACAACTCCAGAAAAGTTGTATATTATTCTAGTAAGCGGCTCGATTAGGAGAATGTATTACCAGGTTTGAGCAAAAGCTGCCTTAATCAGATAATTCTATTTGGATGCTTTAATATTATAAAACAAAAATGTCTAGTTGGCAGACAAAAAAGCTAGAGTGCGGGTGATTTATTTCGTATTTTTTAGATAAACAGGAGGCAGGTAATATGCGTCAAACTCGTTCTTTGGCAGGCTTCTGGCAATTCCAGCTTGACCCGCAGGGCCAACTAGAGGTTAGTACAATTGAGCCTGACCGTGAAATTAAAGTACCCCTTCCCTGGCAGGCGGCCTTTCCTGAGCTGGCACGGTATAGCGGCTACGCCTGGTACCGGCATTATTTTGAATTAGACGAAAGCTGGCTGGGTGGTGAGGTACTACTTCATTTCGGGGCGGTGGATTACTGGTGTCAGGTTTTTGTGAATAGCGAGTTGGTGGGCCAGCACGAAGGCGGCTATACTCCCTTTACCCTCCCGGTACGCCCCCAATTGAAACCAGGCCGAAATGAAATAGCAGTGCGGGTTTACGACCCGGTTCAAACTCAAATGCTTATTCCGCGCTGGCCGGATTATCCAATCACTACCAGCCCCGATGGGCCTCCTTTTGACGCTAATCATATTCCGCACGGTAAGCAAGAGTGGTATATAAATGTTGGAGGAATCTGGCAGGATGTAACTCTCACGGCTGTTCCAAAGACTTATCTGGCCCATGTTGCAGTAACGCCCAATATTCATAGCGGAGAAGCTCATTTTAAGCTTGAGCTTGCCGGAGATACATCAACTGAGGGTGAACTTTTAATTATAGTTCAGGGAAAAGATGCTCAAATTTGGGAAACTTCACTGCCACTTGTAGCCAGCAAAACCAGTTATCAAACAATGGTAGAAGTAGAAAATCCCGAATTATGGGAGGTAGATACCCCCAATCTTTACACCGCGACGGTCAGGCTAAAAATCGATGGTGAGGATAAAGAAGATAACTTCACGACGCGCTTTGGCTACCGCGAGATTACGACCAGAAACGGGCAGTTAATTCTTAACGGTGAACCACTATTCCTACTCTCGGCTCTTGACCAGGATTTGTACGCCGATACGATTTATACTGTCCCTTCCGAAGAATATTTACGGGATGAGTTCAAGAAGGCTAAAGAATTGGGCCTGAATAATCTACGCTGCCACATCAAGCCACCCGACCCGCTTTATCTGGATTTAGCCGACGAAATGGGCTTACTGGTCTGGGCCGAAATCCCCTCCTGGCGCACTTTCTACCCAAAGGGTACAGTTCATGTGAATCAGTTAAATCTGGATGAAACGATTAAACGCCGGACCGAGCAAACTTTAGAAGAGATGATTGAACGCGATTTCAACCATCCCTCGCTAATTATTTGGACGATTGTAAACGAGGATTGGGGTACTGCCTTACCGTTGAGCGCGGCAGACCGAGCCTGGGTAGCCCAGATGTACCAACGCTGCAAACAACTTGACCCAACCCGGCTGGTAGTAGACAACTCGCCCTGCCCGGCGGCCTGGGGACCAAACGTTCACGTTCGGAGCGATTTGGACGATTTCCATATTTATTCCAACATTCCCGACCAGGCCGATAAATTTGAACAAACGATGGAACAATTCAATTTACGACCCCTCTGGACTTACTCTTCTAACGGCGATAGCCAGCGCACCGGGCAAGAGCCTTTAATTCTTTCTGAGTTTGGCAATTGGGGCTTACCCTCAGTGCAGGCTTTGCGTAAGCATTACAAAGGCGACCCGGATTGGTTCAAGCTCGGCCCCTGGTGGTCGCCCTGGGATGGTGAACCGGGCTGGGCTGCCGGAGTGGAAGAACGGTTTAAGGAATTAGGGCTGGACGCAATCTGGGGGGATTACGAGAAATTCGCGGAAGCTACCCAGTGGCATCAGTTTGCAGCGATGAAGTTCGAAATTGAAACCATGCGTCGTTTGCCCCATCTTTCCGGCTACGTTATTACCGAACTATCGGATATTTATTGGGAGAGCAACGGTTTACTCGATTTCTTGCGTAACCCAAAAGTGTATCATCAACACTTTCATACTTTCAACCAGCTCGATGTGCTAGTTCCGCACGTAGAACGTTACGCCTGGTGGGATGACCGAACTTTGCGGGTACAGCTGGTTGGTTCGCACTATGCTGCGACGGATTGGAAGCAGGCCCGCTTAAATCTTAAAATTGGCAATTTTAGCAGCGAAAGCGAAGAGTTAGCGTTAGAGCTAAAGCGCGGTGAGGTAAAGTCTTTAGGCTTACGCCAGTGGAACTTGCCACAGGTTGATAAATCACAAGAATTAGTTTGTGAATACTCACTAGAGGCCGCTACTAATTCACTTTCCTTAGCCAAAAACCAGCTCAAGCTATTGGTGTTGCCCGCCGCCGAGCGGCAGACCAAATTCGAGGGCAAGATAGCAGTAATTACCCGCACTAGCAGCTTTACCCAGGCCAGTGCCGAAGTAAGTCTTGAAGCTTACAACCCTTCAGCTCAAGGGGCTGGCCCAGAGGTAGAGCAATTACCTGGCTCTAGTCAGGGCCAAAGCAGGAGTTCTGCTGACCTTTTGAGTGCTTTGCAAGAACTGGGTTACGCCGCCAACCCGCATTTGACACACGATACCCAATTGGCCGTAACAAACTTTCCGAACGAGGAATTGTTAAATTGGGTGCGCGAGGGAGGCAAGTTACTCTTTACCAGCACTGGCCCTAGCCCTTTCTTCTGGGTGCAAGGTCGGGGTGGGACATACGGGGGCAGTTGGATGAGCAGCTTTAGCTGGTTGCGACCCGGTGTTTATCGACGGTTAGAAGGGGTGTCGAATCCGCTAGAGCTACCCTTCAAACGAATAATGCCGCTTGGTACTATTCTAGGTTTACCTGTTACAGACCCTAAAGTTCAGGCTGATTTCCTGGCCGGACAAATCGGAGGCTGGATAAACCACCCGGCGGTACATACGGTGCAGTTCCGTTATGGCAAGGGACGGGTAATCATGACTACTTTTGAGCTAATCAAAGGGCTGCGCGAGTATCACGACCCGGTAGCTATCGCAATGCTTCATGATTTACTGGAATATTTGGCCTCGGAGCAATGCCAGCCAGTGCTTACCGCAAATTACTAAGAGAGGTCAAATTTCTAAAGAGAAAGGGTTACAAAGGGATAAACTAATACCTGAGCCAGCCATTTGCCAAATTAGCCAAAGCCACTTAGAATGCAACGGCAACAAGGCAAAATTTGTTGCCGTTTTATACTAAAGTAAGGCTAACTAAAATAGAAAGAGCCAAAACTTGATGCGCCTAGCTCTACCGTGGCTTTCCAAGCGTCCTCGTAAGCAAGGTTTCAAAATATTAGGAATAATCCCTTTACCCTTCCCACTCCTGGCTGCTCTACTGTGGTATTTATCCCGGAGCTGTAACTATTGGGCAAAACAAAACAAAAGGAAACCAGAATAAATGCCGAAAAATGCAAACATTTTCCTAATCCGTCACGGGGAGAAGCCTACTGATGCTAACGACATAGGCTTGAGCGTAGCGGGACAGGAACGGGCGATGGCTTACGTTATCTATTTCCAGAATTTGCAGGTTAATTCTCAGTCTATCAAGCTCCATCATTTGTTTGCTACGGCGCAGTCTGCCCACAGCAACCGCTCTTATTTAACGCTCCAGCCTCTGGCACTACAACTCAATCTTAAGATTAATAACCTTTTTAGTGATAGTGACAAGGACATTGCCGCCGTAGTAACTTATATTCAAGCTAGTGCTGAATTTAATGAAACGAACACTTTGATTTGCTGGCATCACGAAAAGTTGCTTGAGATTGCCAGAGGTTTAGGGGCTTTGCCGCCTACCCTTCCCACAAATTGGCCGGATGAAGTTTATGGTTGGCTTATCCAGCTATCTTATGATGCTAACGGGGTCTTGATTTCTTCCACTACTCTTGAAGAAAAGTTGATGTACAACGACCACCATGACCATTCCCTTACCTAACAGAAAGCAACCGGGCAATCGCTCGAAACAAAGTACCTTCCGAATTAGGCACTTTCAAAACAGAGTAGCGTTTGAGTTTTGGGGAGAGGCGTGGTATAATCTTTGAGCTAAAGTGCCGACACAAGCGCGGCATTTTCTTTTGCAGAAATTAGCAAACTGGTTGAACTCTCGATTTTGTTGATTTGAAAGGAGACTCGGCCCGATGCCGAAAGTTAAAACCCATAAAGGTGTGCAAAAGCGTTTCAAGCTGACTGCCACCGGCAAGGTAATGCGGGCTAAAGGCTTGAAAAGCCATTTACGCCGCCGCAAGTCGAAGCGGGTAAAAGAGCTTTACGACAAGTCGTTACCGCTCGGTTCGGCAATTTCGCCGCATATTAAAGCGGCTTTGCCTTACGGCCTACCCGATTAATCCTTTACGATTTTTGATTGACGCTTAAAACAACCTGATTCGAGTCAGGCAAACCAGGCGTTAATCGAAATTGTAATGGTTAGCCCTGACCGGCTGCGCCCGTGCCGGAAGAGCGTTGCAAAAGTACGCTTTCAGGGCTTTTAAGAAATTTGCTTACAAGGAGAATCTATCTATGCCAAGAGCAACAAACGGCGCAGCGAGCCATCGTCGTCATCATCGCGTATTGAAGGCGGTTAAAGGCTATCGCGGCGCACGCAGCAAACTTTACAGGATGGCGTTACAACACCGTATGCGCGGTTTGTTTTACGCTTTCCGTGACCGTCGGGTTCGCAAGCGCGATTTCCGCCGCCTATGGATTACCCGTATCAATGCCGCCAGCCGGATGGCCGGGCTGCCCTATAACCGCCTTATCGAAGGGCTGACCAAAGCCGGGGTGGAAGTAGACCGCAAGATATTGGCCGATTTAGCGGTGAACGATATTAACGCTTTCAACCAGTTTGTCGAAATTGCCCGGCAGCACCAAACTGCGCCGGTAGCAAAAGCTGTTTCAGCAGGAAATATTCGGTAGTGACTGAATAACTGCCGACAAGCAAGAAAAATACAAGTTGTGGCCGGTGCAAACCGGCCATTGCTGTTTAATCTGGAGTTTTTAAGATGCCTCCTAAAAAAGGAAATGATAACGACAATACCAATAACTACAAGCCGTTTGATGGCAAGCGGCCACCCAAAGCGCAACGGGCGCACACCCCGCGTACCCCTTCCCCGGCTTATCTGGAACGACGGCGGCTTGGGATTGGCGAAGGCGACCCCAATCGCGGGGCATTGGGAGTAGATAAGGAAAAACCAGCCGCTCCCGCCCCTCGTCCCCGACCTGCGCCGCGTCCCGCCCCGGTTGCCCCACCTAGAGCCGCCCGTACTCATTCCGCCGCGCCTGTCGAACAAAACGAAAACTTGCCGGGCATAATTACCAGTCTGGACAACGACAAGGCCCGCTTTTTGCGAAATCTACAGGCCAAGCGTGACCGCTATGCCGCCAAACATTTTCTGGTCGAAGGGGTACGACTGGTCAACGAAGCTTTCAATTCGCCCAAGTCGAAGCCACTTTACACCCTGTACGAGCCAGAACTATTGGGTCGCACCGAAGAAGGCCGGGCCTTGCTTTTGCGCCTGATAGAACTGCATCAGGATAAAAAAGGGGTTTATCCCGTCACCGAAAAAATTATAGCTTCGGTCAGCGATACCGTTACCCCGCAGGGCGTGGCGGCGGCTGTGCCGTTTGTGGACTGGAAGCCCGAAGATTTCAGCCAGAAAAAGTTTCATTTGATTATGGATGGGCTGCAAGACCCCGGCAACTTGGGAACAATTCTGCGCTCGGCGGGCGCGGCGGGCAATACTGCTATCTGGCTAACCGAAGGCAGCGTGGACTATTATTCGCCAAAAGTGGTGCGGGCTGGAATGGGGGCGCATTTCCGTGTACCAACCGCCTACGGTCAGAAATGGCCGGATTTGCTGGAACGCCTCAAAGCAATGGGCGTGGAGCAAATCTTTTTGGCCGAAGCCGATTTGGAAGACCAGCCCGACCAGGGCCGCCATTATTTCAAGGAACTAGAGGCGGTGAATTATTTCGAGATTGATTGGAATAAGCCGAGCGCGGTAATTATTGGCAATGAAGCACACGGGCCGGGAGTCGAAGCCTGGCGCAACGCGACCAATTTAGTGCAAATTCCCATGCCGGGCGGCGCAGAATCGCTAAATGCTTCGGTAGCCGCCAGCGTGATTCTGTTCGAGGCTTTGCGCCAACAGGTCAAGCAAGGCTAAAAATAACAGGTAACAAAAAAACGCGCTTTACAAAAAGTAGGCGCGTTTCTTAAAAGAATAATTGCGTGTCAGCCCACCCAGTACACACTACTTACCGTTGCTTCCTTCCGAACCTGGCGGGGTTCGCAGGCTCCTGCCGGACTGACAAGGGATATAATACTACTTCCAACCCGCTTTGTCAAATTTTCAACAATTCTTTCATACTTTTGTGCGACTACAACAGTATAAAAGGAGCAAATTAGTTTACTTTTGGCTCTGGATAAAGTTTACAACGATTTGGGCCAATTCCTCGCCTTTGTCCTCCTGCAAAAAGTGTCCGCCCCCGACAATCGTGGTGTGCGCTTGCCCTTTTGCACCGGGAATCAGGCGTTGGAACAGCAAATCCGCCCCACGTGTCACCGGGTCGGAATCGCTGAAAGCGGTCAGAAAGGGTTTTTCCCAGCGTGCCAGACTTTCCCAGGCTTTGCGGTTGGCGGCTGCCGCCGGGTCGTCCGGGCTGGTCGGGACTAGCAAAGGAAATTGCCGCGCTCCTTCTTTATAGCGATTGTCGGGAAAGGGCGCGTCGTAGGCGGCAATCACTTCGGGCGAAAGCGGGCTGACACACGCCCCCTTGATAATGCCGCCAATGTGCATTTCTGGCACTTTTTGGGAAAATTCCTGCCAGCGCAAGAAAGCCTCGCTAGGTTTTTGGTCGCCGGTAGGTAAGCCGGTATTGGCCGCGACGACCCGCGCAAAGCGTTCGCTGTTTTCCGCCACCAGTCGCAACCCGATAAGCCCACCCCAATCCTGACAAAACAGGGTAAGGTTTTTCAAATCAAGAGCCTGCAAAAACTTTGTCATCCAGTCTACATGCTTTTGATAGGTATAATCCTCGCGCTGTGGCAGTTTATCCGAACGACCAAAACCGATTAAATCTGGCGCAATCGCCCGGTAGCCTGCCGCCGTGATGCCCGGTATCATTTTGCGATACAAATAGCTCCAACTTGGCTCACCGTGCAGCAGTAGAACAATTTCGGAGGCATCGGCTGGCCCTTCGTCCAGATAATGCATCCGCAAACCGTCCACTTCTACATAATGCGGTGCGAAATTATAGCCGGGCAAATTCTGAAATTGCTCATCCGGCGTTCGTAAAATCTCCATCGTTTTTACTCCAACTTCTTTCTTACTTTTGTGCTTCTTGCTTTTGCGCTTGCCCCTTTAGTCTTGTGCGAGAAACAGCCCCAGCAATCCGGCCATATCGCGCAAAGTTTTCTGGGCCGGTTTCGTATCCTGCCCGTCCTGACTCGCACTCAAAATATCCTGAGCCAAACCAAGCATCGCTTTAATCGCTACCGACGTATCCATATCATCATCCAGAGCGGTAAAAAAGCCAGCCAGCCAGGGGGCAAAATCCAGAACCGGGCCGTTGCCGCTTTCCGCCTTTAGAGCTTGCTTGAGCAAGGCAACTCGCGGCTCACTATCAGCTACTTCCGCCATTTCGTAATGCAAGGCGGTACGGTAATGGGTAGAAAGCAGATACAGGCGCAGGGCATCCGGCGAATACTCCTTTAGTACGTCGCGCACCAGCACCAGATTGCCCAGCGACTTGCTCATTTTCTCGCCGCCCAAATGTACCATACCAATATGCATCCAGTATTTGACCGAAGGCTTCAAGCCAGTATAGCTTTCGGTTTGGGCAATTTCGCTGCTATGATGCGGGAAAATCAAATCTGCCCCGCCCCCGTGAATCTCGAATTGCGGGCCAAGATGCTTGCAACTAATCGCACTACACTCAATATGCCAACCGGGTCGTCCCGGCCCAAAAGGACTTTCCCAGCTTGGTTCGCCTTCCTGTGCTTTCTGCCAGATAATAAAATCCATATCGCTTTCTTTGGCCGGGTTGCCGGGACTATCGGCGAGGCTATCGCTGGCGGCGGTGCGGCCTTTTTCCAGCATTTCCTCCTGGCTCAAATGCGAAAGCGCACCATATTCAGGAAAGCTGGCTGTCCGAAAGTAAACGTTACCATCGCTGGCCGGATACGCCATTTTTTTATCTACCAGATTTTTGACTACCTCGACCATTTGCGGCACTTCCTGGGTGGCCGGGATATATTCGTCAAAAGGCTGCACGTTTACGGCGGCGAGTGCGTCCAGATAAATTTTGTTCCAGCGTTGCCCCAACTCATCATAGGAAACATTGTCGCGCCGGGAACGTTTAATCATATCGTCGTCAATATCGGTCAAATTCTGGACACGTTTTACTTCGTAGCCTAAATAAGTTAAATAACGGTCAAGCGTATCGAAAAAGATTTCGACCAGCGCATGACCCATATGACTGGTATCATAAGGCGTAACCCCGCAGATATAAATCCGGGCCAGCTTGCCGCCGGGGTCAGCCGATTCAAACGGCTCTTTTTGTTGCGAATAAGTATTAAATAACCTGAGCATTTACTATTATATCTCCTTCATAAATTCGGGTTGTCGGCTGCCGTTATTATACTACGCCCTTGCGCTCCCGCCAATTCTGAGCCTTGCGCTTAACAATCTTTAACCCGATGCCGCTTGTCAGGCATAAATTCCTGTTTTACAATAAGCCAGGAATTCCTCAACAGCGTAGGCGAGACAATCAAAAAAGTTTTTAGTTTGAGCTATGAGCTAATGGAAGAATAAATATGAACACCTCGCAAAGCCGTGATTTTGAATTTAGCATTGCCTTTCAAAGCGACAAAACTCCGGCTCAATACGAAGAATTAGCCGAACTGGTTGACCGTTACCCTTTTGAAGTGGTTAGCGTTTATCAGGATTTGCTGTTTCAACCGGCCTTGCCTGCCTTGCTGCTAATGGCCCGCAAGCTGCGTCAGGCTAGGCTTGGCCCAGCCGCCTTTAATCCCTACACCTTGCACCCGCTCGAAATTGCCGGACAAATCGCCATGCTGGATATGGTAAGCGAGGGCCGGGCCTATCTTGGTCTGGCGCGGGGTAGCTGGCTGGATAAATTGGGCCTGGAGCAAACGCGCCCGGTAGCAACTCTGCGCGAAACCGCCTTGCTAGTAAAACATTTGCTGGCTGGCAAAACCGAAGCGTTTGAAGGCCAAATTTTCAAGCTGGCGGCCAATGCGACCCTGAATTACCAGCCTTACCGGGCTGAAATCCCCCTAATGATAGGCACATGGGGCAGCCAAACGGCGCGAATGGCGGGCGAAATCGCCGACGAAATCAAAATTGGCGGTTCGGCAAATCCGGCAGTGGTAGAGGTTTTGCGCCCGCATTTAGATGACGGCTGGCGCAAGGCTGAACGGGGCGCGGGCCAGGTTGGGGTAGTGCTAGGCGCGGTTTGCGTCGTAGACGAAGACCGGGAAGCGGCCCGCGCCAAAGTACGCCGCGAAATGGCTCTTTATTTGCCTGTAATCGCCGCCCTTGACCCGACCCTGAACGATAAAGAATGGCTGGCCCGGTTGGACGAAGCGGCCCAGCGTCAGGATTATGAGTATATCAGCCAAAATTTAATCAGTGACGAAATTATGAATAAATTCGCTTTTGCCGGAAATCCTTCTGATATAATCAAGCAGGTGGAAAATATCCGGGCGGCGGGGGCAAGCCGGGTCGAGTTCGGCACACCACACGGCCTGAACCCTGCTGAGGGTATCCGGCTTTTAGGCGAAAAAGTTATTCCCTATTTCAAATAAAATCTCGTAGTATTTTATATGCAGGAGGGATTTCCAATCCCGATTTTACCCGACCCGTCTTTAGCGGGATTGGAAATCCCTCCTGCAACTGAACTGCTGTAGATTTTTATGTAAAGTGAGAGAAAATGAGCCAAATTTTTACCTCAGAGTTTATTAAATTGCGACCCACTACCGAAGAAGATTTGGATTATGTGATGGCGGCGGAACGGGCCGACGAAAATAGTTCTTTTGTCGGTCAATGGTCGCGGGAGCAGCATGAGGCCACTTTTACCAGTCCAAAATTTTTGCATTTCATTATCGAACCTGCCGACGATAGCCGGACGATTGGCTTTGCGATTATGACCGATATGGATAGCCGGGATGAATCTATTGGCTTGCAACGAATTGTGATAAGCGAAAAGGGCAAAGGCTATGGGCGAGCGGTTATCCGCTTAATCATCAAGCTGGCCTTTGAAGAATGGCAGGCCCACCGCTTGTGGCTGGACGTAGTTGATTTTAACGAACGCGCCCGCCACGTTTATCAGGCCGAAGGATTTGTGCAGGAAGGCATAATGCGTGAATGTCTAAAATATGAAGGCCGCTACGCCTCCACCGTCTTTATGGCTATTTTGCGCTCTGAGTACGAAGCCCTGATTTCCGGGCGCGAGGATACGGGAGCATAGTATTTTAGGCAATGATTTTTAGATGAGCAAAAAAAGGTGAAGCAAATGGCCGAAATAAAAAGGTATCCGTTTATCCCGCTCAAATTTGAACGGCTGGAAGAAGCACAACAGTTAAAGAATTCTCAAAAGTTCCTGGAAACTATGCAGCAACGCCGTACCGTCCGCGAATATTCATCTGAGCCAGTGCCGTTTGAATTAATTGAGAACGCGATAAGGGCGGCGGGAACTGCGCCAAGCGGGGCTAACCAGCAACCCTGGACGTTTGTAGTAGTTAGCAACCCGCAAATAAAGCGGGAGATACGCGAGGCCGCCGAAGCCGAAGAAAGAGTTAGTTACGAAAGCCGGATGAGCCAGGAATGGCTGGAAGCTCTTGCTCCGCTTGGCACAGATTGGCGCAAACCCCATTTGGAAGATGCACCCTATCTTATCGTAGTTTTCGAGCAAGCTTATGGCCTGAAGCTGGACGAATACGGGCAGGAAAAAAAGGTCAAACATTACTACGCTCAGGAATCGGTGGGAATTGCCGTCGGCTTTTTGCTGGCATCGCTGGCCCATGCCGGGCTTGCCACTTTGACCCATACCCCTAACCCAATGGGGTTTTTGGGTAAGGTTTTGAACCGCCCACGCAATGAGCGGGCTTTTGTGGTCATCCCGGTGGGCTATCCGGCCTATGACGCACAAGTTCCCGACATTAGCAAAAAGCCACTTGAACAAATAATGGTCGAAATCTAGCTAATTTTTCGGTTTATTTTTTGGTAAAAAGTTATGTTTGCAAGCAAGGCCCAGCGTATCGAGCGCAGTGCAAGTGAAACCGAACGGCTCAAACGGGAATGTCTGGATTGGGCCAAAATGCGCCACGACAAAGATGTAAACAAGCAATATCAAACTCAGCTAAATTCTTTGGCCGATTTGGTCGAAAGAGTTTGCGCCGCGATTTCCCGCGCTTTGCCGACCCCGGAAGACGAGCGCAATTTGGCCGAAACTTTCGAGCATTGCCGCTTTCTCGACCAGCGTACCGCCTGGATGCGCCGCCTTTGGGAATTTTTCAAGGAAAAGTTTGACCAGCGTGACGGGCCGCTGGGCGAGGTTCTGCGGGCCGCCGACGAAGTCATCTGGAGTTGCTACCGCACCCCCTTTAAGACGCTGGAAGGCTTGGGCGGGCCAAAACCGGGTGCAAGCCCTTTACCCTACATCGAATCGTATCTTTCGCCCGCCGCCTATCCCCGTGAGATTTTCCCGCCCGGCCTGACCGCCGAGGACAAGGATTTTCGCCGCCGCTTCAATCAATTGCCGATTCCTCTGGTACGGATTAGCCCGCTTTGCCTGAACGAACCCTGGTGGCTGATTTATTCAGCCCACGAATCGGGTCATCAGGTGCAGTACGATTTGGATTTGGTCGAGGGTTTTCAACTGGCTTTGGAGGAAACCGCCGAAGCCGTCGCCGATGCGGATACTGCCGCGCTCTGGGGCAAGTGGTCACGCGAAATTTTTGCCGATATTTTTTCAGTTGGCGCATCCGGCCCGCCTGCCGCCCTTGCTATGTCCGATGCCGAATTCGGTACGTCAACACATCTGCTAGACCGCCAACTCGAAGGCTATCCCGCCCCACTGGTACGCTTGCACTTGCTGGACGAGGCCGCCCAAAAGTTTGGCTTTGCTCCACCACTGGCCCAAACGCTAGAACAATTAAAAACCGGGCTTGGCCCGCTTCCGCCCGAAATCGAGCTTGATTTGAAACTCGTGCCGCTTATCGTGCAGGCTGCTTTTGATAAAGTACAGCCTTTTGGCCTGACCCTGCTTGAGCTTATCCCGCCCTATGCCAGTTATTATCAGAATGGCGGCAAGCTGGGTTACTGGACACCGCAATTGCGCTATGGCCCAGACCCGGTAGTCGAACGCAATCTGGAATCGGCTCGCTTGCTTTCCGCCGCCGCTTATTTAGCCTGGAACGAAGAACTAGAGGAGGCCCAAATTATTAGCCCTGCTGCGGAAGTTCGCCAGACTTTAGCCGGACGAATTTTGCAAAGCTTGCAGCAAAGCCGGGAAGCCGGAACGCGGGCTGCCTCGATTCCGGCTGAAAAAACCGAAGTTCTGGACGATTTGGCCCAACTACTCATTAGTCCAAACACCCAGCTTCCGCCCCCGCTCCAAATTTAACTTAATTTTGCAAGAGCTTGACAAAATTATGCTTGACAAATTCGATTGAGTAAGTTATGCTTATTCTGGTCGCGAAAGTGATTGATTAACAAAAGAATATGGTAGCTCTTATCCAGAGAGGTGGAGGGAACAAGGCCCTGTGAAGCCCGGCAACCAGCGCAGATTTTGTGTATGGTGCCAATTCCGGCGAACCGATTAAGCGGTACGCAAGATAAGGGAAATTTGTCTGTCGCAAATTGCGGGGCAAATTCAAAAATGTGTGACCCCTTATCCCAGGCTCAAGAGCAGATAAGGGGTTTTTTCATGCCCTTACTTGCTCCTTATTTTCCAGGAATTTTCCCAGAAAAAGAAAAAGGAGTGTTGAAACCAATGACGCAATTAGTTGAGGCTCAAAGCGAACAAATCAAGAATTATGGAGCAGTAGTAGGGTTACGCTGCAAAGAATGTAGTCAGAATTACCCGGCGGTGGCCTTGCACGTTTGCGAGGAATGTTTCGGCCCACTCGAAGTAACCTACGATTTTAGCAACCTCAAAACCGAAAAACTACGGGCAAACATTGAAAGCGGCCCGCGCTCCCTCTGGCGGTATGCCGATTTGTTACCCGCGCCACCTTTTAGCCGTAGCCTGGAAGGGGTCGGTTTTACCCCTTTGCAACGGGCCTATAATTTGGGCGAACGTTTGGGTTTGAGGGAGCTTTATGTTAAAAACGATGCGGTCAATCCTTCACACTCCTTCAAAGACCGCCCGGTGGCGACTGCCGTTGCCAAAGCGATTGAATTGGGCTTTGATACGATTGCCTGTGCTTCTACCGGCAATCTGGCCGGAGCGGTGGCGGCAGCCGGAGCGCGGGCTGGCCTCAAAACTTATGTGTTTGTTCCGTCCAATATTGAACCGGGCAAAATTACGGCGGCAGCCATCTACGGAGCGCAAATCGTGACGGTAGACGGCACTTATGACGAGGTAAACCGTTTAGCCTCGCAGGTGGCCGACGAGTACGGTTGGGCCTTTACCAATATTAATATGCGGCCTTATTATAGCGAAGGCTCTAAAACGCTGGCCTACGAAACTGCCGAGCAATTGGGCTGGCGGCTGCCCGACCACGTAGTTATCCCGATTGCCAGTGGTTCGCTTTACACCAAAATTACCAAAGGTTTTGAAGAACTTATCAAGCTGCGGCTAGTGCAGGATGAGACTTTGCCCGCGATTTCAGGAGCGCAACCAGCAGGGTGTGGCCCGGTAGCCGAAGCTTTTGCGGGCGGTTACACCGAAATCAAGCCAGTCAAGCAGCCCCATACTATTGCTCATTCCCTGGCGATTGGTAGCCCTGCCGATGGTTATTACAGCGTCAAAGTTGCCCAACGCACGGGCGGCGCAATTGAACAGGTCGCGGATGCCGAAATAATTGAGGCTATCAAGCTTTTGGCAACGACTGAGGGAATTTTCACCGAGCCTGCCGGGGGCGTAACGCTGGCGACTTTATGTAAACTGGTAAAGGCCGGGAAAATCGGGCGCGATGAAGTTACGGTGTTATATGTGACAGGTAACGGCCTGAAAACCCAGAATGTGGTCGAAGGCTTGTTCGATGTCGGTGCGCCGGTTGCACCCAAGCTCGGCTCATTCGAGAAATGGCTGACCACTCATTAGAGGGCGAACATTGCGCCATCGCCAGATTTTTGTCCAGCTATGGCACATAATCTGCCAGTTCTTGAACAGGTGTCTAAATGATTAAGCTACAGGAGGTATTTTTTATGCTGGAAACGCCCGCACCACAACCAATGCCGATTCCCGACCCGGTTTCGCCCGAACCCGTTCCTAACGGCCCTATCCCTTCGCCCGAACCTGAACCGGGTGTGTTAATTCCCCAAGTCCCTGTCCCGGATTAAATTTGTTACTTTTACTTTAGAGATTGGCCCGAACAGTGTTCGGGCTTTTTGTTTGCCTTTATAAACCATTTTTTAACCTTTGTTTTAACCTGATTTACCATTTGTTTACCTGCTGCAACCTGACTATTCACCTGCTAATTGTAAGATACAACCAGAAGTTAAGAAAACAGTAAATCCTCGCTAAAAGGGAAAGTCTGGAAGAGGAAACATCAGGAAGGAAAGGCCACAAAGTTATGGAAGGCAAAGTAAAATCTAACAAACCCGTGCTAGTTTCCGACCCACCCATTGCCCGATTCTTGTTTAACGACACCCGCTCGGCTCCCATTTGGCTGGCTCTACGAATCTGGATTGGTCTGGATTGGTTTTACGCCGGTTATGAAAAAATGGTCGGTACGGGCTGGCTTGACGGTGGTAAAGGTTTGATGGGCTATTGGAAAGGGGCGGTAGCGGTTACGCCTGCGGGCAAGACTTCGATTACTTACACCTGGTATCGCGATTTCCTGAACGGCTTGATTGACTCGCAAAGCTACACCTGGTTTAGCTGGCTTATCGTCTTTGGTGAAATTGCGGTTGGTTTGGGCTTAATCTTTGGATGCTTGACCGCTATTGCTGCCTTCTTCGGCACGTTGATGAATTTCAGCTTTATGCTGGCTGGCTCTAGTTCCAGCAACCCAATGATGTTTGCTCTGACGGTTTTTATCATTTTGGCCTGGAAGAACGCGGGCTGGTATGGGCTTGACCGCTACGTCTTACCCGCAATCGGTACGCCCTGGCGGTCTGGCTACCTTTTCAAAGGCTCGTCCGGCGACAGTGGTGCAAAGCGTACAGGCAGGGAAGTGCCTTTGCACTAACACTGCGATTACTCTCAGGTAGATTAGCTCTGCCTGAGAACTCGACCAAAGTAAATGATTAAAGAACTGTCTAAAAACTGACATAAGCATCAGTAGGAGAAGCAAAGCAATGAAAGCGACTAATAAATTATCTACGACCAAAGCAGTGTTAGGTGGATTGGGCATAATCGGTGGTATCTGGATGCTAATCGCACCTTTCGTCCTGAATTACGCCGATGCAACCATGCTGGATGCCAAGACCAAGAAACCCGTGCCAGCTGACCTTTCGGCAGTAACAATTAGCGACATAATCGTCGGGATACTGTTAATTGGTCTGGTAAGTTTCGCTCTTTTTACCGCCAATAATCCCGCAATGGCAAAGCTTCGGAAATATGCTGGTATCGCGGTGGTGTTGGTAGGAATTTATCTGATTGCAGCACCGTACTTGTTCGACTTGCTCAAGCTGGCCTCTTATCTGGCTCTGGACAAACCGAACACTAACGATCAGCTAATGGGTATGCTGACCATGGTACTGGGCGGGTTCGCTACACAGGCCGAGTTTGATAGCACTGAGCAAACCAGCACAAATACTAACTATATTCCAAGTAGCAGCCCATCGGTATAACAGTGCTGAAGATTGAGGACTAAGTAAGAAGAAACTGAAAAATATCCACTCTTCAATTCAGCAAAAATCCCCTTGCCAATGTTGACAAGGGGATTTTTGTTACAATTTTTCCGCTATCTTTATTATGTAGGAGGGATTTCCAATCCCGATTTTACCCAATCCAGCTTTATCGAGATTGGAAATCCCTCCTACATAAATTACTCAGTCCTCAACACTCAAAAAATACTCAGTCCTGACTCAGCCTTGTATTACTGGCTTAGAGCGACCAACAAGCCGTTTAGACGGTTTACAAAGCTAACAGGGTCTTCCAGTTGACCGCCATCGCTTAAAACCGCCTGCTCAAACAAAATGTTAGCCCAATCGCTAAAACGGGCTGAATCGTTTTCCTGGTTCATTCGAGCGAGTATGGCGTGTTGCGGGTTTACTTCCAAAATTGGCTTATCGTTGGGTACGGCTTTTCCGGCAGCTTTGAGCAATCGCTTGAAGCTGGCATCCATATCGCGCTCGTCCGCCACCAGACAGGCCGGCGAAGTGGTCAGGCGATTTGTCACCCGTACTTCTTTAACCCGTTCGGTCAGGGCCGATTTGATACGCTCGACCAATTCTTTTGAATCGTCGGCGGCCTTCTGATGCTCCTGCTTTTCGGCCTCATCCTCGAATTTGGACATATCCACTTCGCCCCGCGCAATGGATTGAAGCGGTTTGCCCTCATATTCAAATAAATGAGCTACTAACCAGTTATCGACTACATCAGACATCAGCAACACTTCCAGCCCCTTCTTGCGGAAAATCTCCAGGAGCGGGCTGTTTTTAGCAGCTGCGAAAGTTTCTGCCGTAATGTAATATATTTTGTCCTGGCCTTCTTTCATGCGGCTAAGGTAATCTTCCAGCGAAACGGTTTGCTCTTCACTATCGGTTTGGGTGGTCGAAAAGCGGAGCAATTTGGCGATTGCGTCTTTGTTGGTGGTATCTTCGGCTACGCCTTCTTTCATCACCACCCCGAATTCTTTCCAGAAAGTAGCGTATTTTTCCGGCTCTTTATTTGCCAAATCCTTGAGCAATCCCAATACTTTCTTGACCGCGCCAGCCCGAATGCTTTCAATAACCTTGCTATGTTGCAAAATTTCGCGGGAAACGTTCAGAGGCAAATCGCTGGAATCAATAACGCCACGTACAAAGCGCAAGTAGCTTGGCATTAGTTGTTCGGCATCGTCCATAATAAAGATGCGCTTTACATAGAGCTTAACCCCGTGTCGGTTATCCCGATTCCACATATCAAAAGGAGCGCGGGCGGGCAAATAAAGCAACAAAGTGTAATCGTACTTGCCTTCCATCCGGCTATGCACGTAGGCCAGCGGGTCGGTAAAATCGTGGGCGACGTGCTTGTAAAATTCGTTATATTCTTCGGCGGTAATTTCGTTTTTGGAACGCGCCCAAAGTGCCGAAGCTTTATTGACGGTTTCTTCTTCTGCCTCAGCTCCTTCTTCGCCTTCGGCCTTTTCCGCCGTCATCAAAATTGGCAAAGTAATATGGTCAGAATATTTTTGGATAATCGAGCGCAATTCATACCCGCCCAGTAATTCGTCCTCGCCTTCGCGCAAATGCAAAATTACCTGGGTGCCGCGCTCTGGCTTTTCGATAGTTTCAAGGCTGTATTCGCCCTGCCCTTCCGATTCCCAGCGCACCCCGTGTTCTGCGCCCATTCCAGCCCGCCGGGTAAGTAAGGTTACTTTTTCGGCCACGATAAACGAGGAGTAAAAGCCGACCCCAAATTGACCGATAAGATTGGCATCCTTGCGCTGGTCGCCGGTTAAAGCCTGAAAGAATTCTTTAGTGCCAGATTTGGCAATCGTACCAATGTTATCAATAACTTCCTGGCGGTTCATCCCAATGCCGTTGTCGGAAACGGTAATAGTGCGGGCTTCCTTATCATAAGCTACCCGAATTTTTAGCTCAGTATCGTTTTCCCACAAAGCAGCATCCGAAATTGCTTCAAAGCGCAATTTGTCGGCAGCATCCGAAGCATTTGAGATAAGTTCGCGCAGGAAAATCTCTTTATTGGAATAAAGCGAATGAATCATTAAATCAAGCAATTGCTTGACTTCGGCTTGAAAACCTAGCGTTTCTTTATGTGTTTCCACCGTCATAGACTTGTGGTATTCCTCCTTAAATCAACCAAAATATTAATCAAAAGTTTTAAAGTTACGCGCCATAAAATCATTTTCTAAGGGGATTTTTACACTAAAATCAAGCGAAAATCCAGTAAATAGTGTGTTAGAGTTATGTTAGAGTTATGCTAGAAGAATTCTACTTATTCTATCATATTTGCCGGGTCTCTTAACAAGCAAATTTCTGCTAAAATTCATCCTAAACGTTAATAACCGATAATTGAACTGAGGAAGCATGGCGAATCAAAAACCGAAAATTGTATACTGGAAGCCGGGTGGAGCGGTGCGGGCGCAACAAGTCTATATGGATACCAATTTTTTGGTTGGCTTGTCCGAACCGGGCCATATCTGGCATAATAGCGCACAGGCTTTGTTACAAGAACTGGAAGCCCGCAAAATTAATTTAATTCTTTCTTCGCTGGCCTTAAACGAGGCGATTTACCAGCTTTTGAGCCTGGAACAAAAAACCAGAAAAATGTCAAAAGAAAAAGAAATTTCAGCACTGGATGAATCCGGCCTGGGCAATAGCGGCAAAGCTGAGAGTAATTTGCCCTGGCCTGACCGCTTGACCGAAGCAGTTTTGAAATTACCCAATTTGAAGAATTTTGAATCAGCCGATAATGCTTTACATCGACAGACTATTAAAGGTGTAGCAGAATTGGGGCTTGACCCTACTGACGCTTTCCACTATGCCGCCGCCCGCTACTTGAATTGTCCTTTGGTTAGTAACGATGCCGGATTTCAGAAAATCGCCGACCAGAATTTAACGATTGTTACTTTTTACGGGGAAAGATAAGCCTGATATTATTACAGCTTTTGAGAAAAACAGAAGAGGAAAACAGCAGAAAAAAGGAATACAGATGGCGAAGGGTAATCAACCGATTAAAACTAATGCAATGCGTTTACTGGAACAACGCAAGGTTTCTTACGAGGCTTCGGTTTATGCTACCGATGGCGAATTTCATACTGCCACCGAAGTAGCCGAAATACTGGGCGCAGACCCACTACAAGTTTATAAAACGCTGGTGGTTATGCCGGAAAGCGGGCAAAACCGACCAATGCTGGTAATGGTGCCGAGCATTAAAGAAATAGATTTAAAGATTTTTGGGGCAAGTTCGGGCGAGAAAAAAGTACGAATGGCAAGCCAGCGCGAGGCAGAAAGTTTGACAGGTCTACAGGTGGGCGGAATTTCGGCTCTGGCCTTGCTCCAGAAGAATTTCCATATTTTTATTGACCAAGACGCGCAGCAACTTGACCAGCTTTATGTTAGTGCCGGACAACGCGGGATGCAAATCCGGCTGGCCCGCACCGATTTAGTGAACATTACCAAAGCAACCTATGTAAAAATAGATTGAGAACAATCAAAGTTAGCGAGCTTCTTTGGAATTTGCCCGTAGAAATACCTGCTGACCTAGCAGGAGGGCTTCAGGGGGTTTATCTGGCTTTGAGCCTATGATTCAGGCTCAAAGCCAAACAACTTTAATCAATTTGGAAACTTTGCAGGATGCGGTTAAAAACTTCTGGCTCGGCAAATCCGGCGATGATAAAACCTGTGTTGCCCTTTGTAACGAAAACAGTTTTGTAAATCAAGTTTTCTTCACGCTGGGATAACATTTCGCCAGTTTGTACTTCTACCATTAAAGCGTTTTGTCCGGCAACCTGCAAACTGCTAATCCTGCCATCAATCGAAGTCGAACTACGGGTCGAAAGCAATTCGCGGGCGGTCATCGGTGCTTCCAGCGAATAAGCCACAATATCAAGTTTGCTAAAATTACGGTTGCTAATTGAAACCGGGGTGCGGGACAGGCTACGCAGACTGTAGCGGCCTCCGGCTTGTTCCGGGTCTACCAACACCGAAGAAATTGTGGTTACGTCAGTACCTGCAACCGTTGGGGCTACCTTCCAATTTGCAGGGTAAGTGACCGAATAACGGAACGTATCACTATGGTAAGTTGAAAAGCCGTTGGTGCTGCCATTCTCGTTTGCAAAAGTAAGAACTTTTGGCAAGGCCAATGCGACCAGCACTACAGCGATAGCAACTAAACTTACCAAAAAAGCACCTGAAAACGCGTTGCTGCGGGGTCTAGTTTTATGTGCCAGCATAGGAAACTCCCCCTCACACTTCTTTTAAGTCGCTGTGAGCAACGACTGAGTATCGGGATAGAACCCTCGTTCCGCTTCCGCCGTTAAATTTTCCAATCTGGATTAGTTAAGATTTGGCCCGTTGATAGTTAGGCCGAACTGGAACCAACAATGCCGGACAGACTGGTACATATTACATATACTAATCTACTCTAAAAAGTGCCGCTCGGCTATGATTAATGTCACAAAGTTCTGAATAGATAACCTTTACACCGCCAGACACTCTAATTCTTTTTTCTTAGTTTCTTACAATGCAATCAACGTGCCAACATGGTAAAAAGTTGTGCGGTTTTTGTCTATAACCTTTAATTAGTACCATGAGGCTATTTTGGTATTACTTTTAGTCTATGAAGGTTGGTATACCGTAAAGTTAGAGGTTTGAAACAAGTTTGGAGAAGATTTTTCTTTCTTGAAATTATAAATAATCGACTGGGTAGCAGAGTTGGTTAAATAATAAGCGAAGGATTGAGACAAAGAAACATCCCGGTCTTTTATTCGTATTAGGTTAGGAATTGACAACTCATAACCAATAAAGAATGTAGCATCGTTAGCTAAAATAATTTTTAGTTTACTTTTTTGTTCACTATTTAAGTACAAATAGTAGGGAACGAGAGTATACGCTCTGCTTGAGGCGGCTTCTTTCAAAGCGACCTGGCTATCGCCTTCTATTACCCGATAACCTGTCCCACGTTCACTCTCAGTTAGCCGCCCGACCAGCTTCCAGAGGCGGTCTTGTTGCTCCCGCAAAGCGGGCGCGTCCTTAGCGACAATATAAGGAGCATTATTTAAAGCCATCCACTTAAAAGCCCGGCCCGCGTCATATTGCTCACCGACTCGCGCTACATCACTATTTGGCCCGACTAATACCAAATCTGCCCAGAATACCAGCTTGCGGGCCGTCATGATATTGTCAAAAGAAGGGGTAAAGGTTGGTTTAGCTACCGATGAAGTAGTTTGCGTCAAGGAATTACGATTTTGCTCGGCATTGTAGGCTGGAATAGCGGGCGCACCGCCGGCCAAATTCGCCAGTTCCGGCTGATTACTGCTTTCTATCAGCAAGGCATCCACCCCGCCATCACGAGCGTAAGCCAAAGCCTGACCATAACTTACCGCCAGCTTTTTCACTTTCAGATTGTTAGCCTGCTCGAAGGGTGGTAGCAGTACGTCCAGCAAACCGCTATTGTTCAAATCATTTGTTACCGCCAGCACAAACCAGCGCGGTTCTTCACTTTTTTTGCCAAGAGAGCAGGCAACTAGCAAATTGCTTAAAATCAGGGCAATGCAGAACAATCCGAAAGCTTTACCAACTCTAACTATCCGGCTTTTTTGCTTTAGCCCTGACATTATGACTTTGCTCCGTTCTGGCTAAATTCAGGTTTTGGCGGAGGCAATTCGCTGGAAGCCGCCAGCCAAACCGATTCAAAAAGCAGCCGCATAGCTTGAGCAAAGTCAGGGTGTTCAATCCGCAAACTGGTTAAACTTTGCTGCCCGGTGATAGGGTCGCGCATAGCGCAAATCGCCGCCCTATCGTCCGCTACAATCAGTTTCATAGGCAATTGAGGGCTAACCCGCACTTCTCCACCTACCGCTACTAATGACCCGATGCGCTCCTGCAAGCCTCGCGCCCCTTCCTCGATTAAGCAGCGTACTTGCACCCCCCGTTTGGCGGCTTCGACTTCGTGCGAACCCAGTACCCGTGGGTCTTGGGCATATGGCTCTTTTTCCAGCACCAATATCGAATGTTTAGCTGATTGCAATAATTCATTTGCTACCTGAATAATTCGGCTGCGCTCGGTCAAAACGTCGATATAACGTAATGCCCCGGTTTCGGTTTGCCCGGCTTCGTGCAGTGGCAGCAAATGACTTACCAGCTCGTTAATAGTTTGCTGCTCCTTTAGCAAGCGATGGGTTTGTTCTTCCTGTTTGCGCTTATGCAGGTTATGTAAAGCTTCTTGAGGAGATACCGCGCTGTATTGGGCGACGCTTCCCGGCACGCTATAGCAAAAGCCCATACTTAGCAAATTGTTCAAAGCTTCATAAACTTTGGGTCGTGGCACTTTGGCGACCTGGGCAATTTCTGCCGCCTTAAACAAAGGCCGACCAAGCATGGCGAAGTAAATTTTAGCTTCGTTGCCAGTTAGCCCCAAATTCTCCAAATCCTGTATCAAATTTTGTTCAGAAATATCGCTCAACCTTTTCTTTTCTACCTTTCCTGAAAACAGTTTTGACCCTATTTTAACACAAAGCCCGCTCCACTTTTACAATGCTGATTTACTCTTGCTCGGCATTCAATTAAATTTGTGAAAAATATTGCTGATTTGTATAATGCTTTCAAATCGAAAAATACTCGCTAACATTATTCAGGAAGGAATTTACAAATGGCCGTGAAAAAGATTGACCATATCGGAATTGCCGTTAAAGACATCCAAAGCGTGCTGGGCTTTTATGCCGAAGCGTTGGGCTTGGATAATTTGGGCTATGAAGTGGTAGAAGACCAGGGCGTGCGTGTGGCCTTTTTGCCAGTGGGCGAAAGCCGCCTTGAGTTGCTCGAACCGCTCAACGACGACTCGCCCCTCGCCAAATTTATAAGCAAACGGGGTGAAGGTATTCATCATATTTGCCTGGACGTGGATAGCGTGAGCGAATCGCTTTCCGAAATGAAAGAGCGCGGTTTGCAACTAATTGATCAGCAACCCCGCCCCGGCGCACACCACAAAGAGATTGCTTTTGTGCATCCCAAAGCCAGTAGCGGCGTACTTATCGAGCTTTCGCAGGACGCGCCCGGCTATCAGGACGGCCACAAAATCGAAGATTAGCAGCCAAAGCTTTAGGTAGGAGGGGTCTTCAATTCTGATTTTACCCAAACCTAATTTAAAAGGAGGAAGTTTTATGGTAGAGCATGTAGTAATTTTCAAGTGGAAAGAAGGAACTGACCCCGCCAAAGTCGAGGAAATTATGCAGGATTTGCGGGGCTTGACCGAAAAAGTGCCAAATATTCTGGGTTTGAGCATCGGCCAGAATTTTACAAATCGCTCAAAGGGTTTTCAAACCGGGTTGGTAGTGCGCTTTCCCGATAAAGCAGCTTTGGAAGTTTACGGCCCGCACCCCGAACACCAAAAAATAGTACAGGGCAAGGTTTTACCCAATCTGGAAGAACTAATTGCTTTAGATTATGAGTTTTAGGTGATTGTGTTTTAATGAATTTGCCTCTATAATCAGAAAGTATTAAAGAATTATGACAAGTTAAGGCGTTGGGGAAAGATTTTGATGAGAGGCAAACCGCAGTCGAAGTTTTCTTTTTTTATTTTGGGATTGGTAGTTTTAATTTTGGGCGGGTGTGGCTGGCTGGTCTGGGAGATTAGCCAACCGCCCGCCCGCACGAATACAACCGACTACCAGGCTTTGCTGCAACTTTCAAAGCCCAGCCTGTCGCCTTTGCCTACTTCGTCAACTACTGCACGCCCGGCGGCTACCCCAACCGTTGCACTTGAGCCAGAAATTTGGCCGACTGCGGGGGCGGTTGCTGCCGGGCCTATCCCGACTCCGGCTACTTTTGACCAGCGTATTTATAGTATCAGCGATTTTTCGGGCGAAGCCTTGAAACAGGTACTTTCCAACGAAACCCTCAAACCTACCCCAAACTTGTTGCCGCCCGATTTTCGCTATAAGCCAGTTGCTCAGGCCAGCATCAGTTTCAAAGTTTTTCAGCAAGTATTGTCCGATGGTCGCAGCCCGGCTTTGCCCGAAGCGGCTTCGATGTACAATGTTTGCTTGCGGGAAAATTGCGACCCGGCGGTAGCGTTGGCTTTTTTTATGCATGAATCTTCGTTAGGAACGCAGGGAGTCGCTACCCAAACTCATTCGCTGGGGAATATCCGCTGTACTGCTCAACCCTGTTTTCAAACCGAAGGTAACGGCGCGTTCCAGATTTATCCAAGCTGGACACGCGGCATTGAAGCCTGGGTTACGCTTTTGCGCGATACTTATCTTGGCAAATATAATCTGGCGACCCTCGAACAAATTATCCCACGCTACGCTCCCGGCGACCAATCCTCGCCTTATATCAAGGCCGTAAAAGTTATGGTAGATAATTTGCGCTTGAAAGGCCGCTTGCGATGAGAGGGTTGTCAGTTGGTGGGATACTGTCCTTCTAGTAGAAGCTAGGGTAAAATCAACTGGCGGAGCAGCATCTTACAGAAATAGTGGTGTTTTGTAGGATGTGGCTCTGCCCATTGATTTTGATTGAGCAGGGTTTTTGTAGGATATTGCTCCGCCAATAGATGAAAACCACAACCTATCGGTATAGGCTCTTAATTTATTGTTCTCAAAAGTAGTATTTCTATCAAACAATTAGCGAGATATATAAAAGTTCGGTAATCAGGAAAAGGAAAAGGATAAATAGATTATGCAATATACACAGCTAGGGCGAACGGGATTAAGCGTTAGCCGCCTTTGTCTGGGAACGATGAATTTCGGCCCGCAGACCACTGAGGAAGAGAGCTTCCGCATTATGGATCAGGCTCTGGAACAGGGTATAAACTTCTTTGATACGGCAAATGTCTATGGTTGGAAAACTGGAGAAGGCATTACCGAGCAAATCATCGGACGCTGGTTTGCCCAGGGCGGCGGACGGCGAGAAAAAGTAGTTCTGGCAACCAAAGTATACGGCAATATGGGCGAATGGCCCAATCAATCCAAGCTTTCAGCTTTAAGCATCCGGCGGGCCTGCGAGGAGAGTTTAAGCCGCCTGAAAACTGACCACATAGATTTGTATCAAATGCATCATATTGACCGCCAAACGCCCTGGGAAGAAATCTGGCAGGCAATGGAGCAGTTAGTACGTGAAGGCAAGATACTCTACGTTGGCAGCAGTAATTTCGCTGGCTGGCATTTGGCTCAAGCGAACGAGATTGCCAAAAGTCGGCACTTTATGGGTTTGGTTTCAGAGCAAAGTCTTTATAACCTTAACGCCAGGACAGTGGAGCTTGAAGTTTTGCCCGCCTGCAAAGCTTATGGGCTTGGATTAATTCCCTGGAGTCCTTTAGGTGGCGGTTTATTGGGCGGAATATTAAAAAAGACGGATAAAGGTCGCCGCGCCGAACCGCGTATGCAACAAACGTTGGAAGAAAACCGCGAGAAATTGCAAGCTTATGAGGATTATTGCGCGGAGCTGGGCGAAGAACCGGCGGATGTTGCGCTGGCCTGGCTGCTATCTAATCCTGTTGTTACGGCTCCCATCATTGGGCCACGTTCGGTTGAGCAGCTAGACAATTCTTTGCACACCCTTGATATTAAGGTAACAGAAGAAATTCGTAACAAGCTGGATAAAATTTTCCCTGGGCCGGGTGGTCAAGCACCCGAAGCCTATGCCTGGTAAAACGGTTGTCGGTTGTCGGTGAATTAGAGTTGCGAGTTGGAACAGGGAGTAGTCTCCTGCCTTAAAAGGCTGGGCTGATAACATGAAAACTTGGCTAAAGCTGTTGGGTAGTTAGTCTAAATCTAACCGAACTTGTTTCAGCCCTTTAGGGCCGTTTTCATGTTATCAGCTCGGACATTTCATGTCCGGGCAATTTACCCCAATCTGCAAATTCAATTTGAACCAAATTAAATCCAGCCGCGCCGATGAAATATAAACAGGATAAAACCAATAACTACCATAATACTTACGATCATCAGACCAAACTCTAGCAACCCGGACTGGGGTAAACTCGCAATATTTGTCCCAAAAATACTTATAATCACCGTAGCAGGTAAGAGAATAGTCGAAACTATCGTGAGGGTCTTTATCACCTGATTAGTACGATGTGATACGTGTGAAACATAAATGTCAAAAGCTCCGTTGACTGCTTCTTTGGCAGGCTGTAAAGTATCCAGCAGGCGTTCAAAATGAGCCTCCAAATCGTGAAAGTAAGGTGCCGTTTTTTCGTTAGTAACTAGCGGATTATCAGGACGTAAGAGGGTGGCAAAGACCCGGCGGTGCTGGTCGGCCAGCCGATTAAGGGCAAAGATATAGCGTTTAAGCTGAAGCAAATCGGTCAAAAAACTGTCTGAAATCTCTTTTAACGCGCGCTGTTCCATCTTCTCAGTTTCTACTTCGATGTGGTCGCTTAATTCCTCATAATATTCTAGTAACTCATCCAAAACAAGGTAAAGCATAAAGGCAGCATCCAATTGAACCAGTTCAGGACTTTGCCGCGCTCGCTCCACCAGATGTCGTGCAAAAGGCAATGGTGATTTGTGGACACTAAGTAGATAATTATTACCATAGAAAAGGTCTAATTCCCCTGCCAGAACTCGGTAAGCTTCTGAATTAAGATGAGCTACCGTAACGGTGATAAAAGAATGATTGCTAAAATTATCAAAGCGAGGACGCTGCCAGGGCGAGAGAGCCGCCCGCAAACTAACCGGGTGCAAACCCAAAATTTTGGCGACAGAGCGTAGCAAATCTGGCGAATAGTCTGAAAGGTCAAGCCAGATAAAGTTTTGGTCGGCGGTTACTAGGGATTTTAGCTCGGTTAGCTTGAATTCACGAGGTTCAGCATCTGGCTGAAATAGGAGAGCTGTAACAGTAGGCTTAGTGGTATCTGAACTACCGCTATCAGGCGAGGCTGCCCCCTCAAACTCTAGCACTTCCTCGGTTAGTTCAGCAGTGACATTATCCACTTCTTTAGAGACACCCAAGCGATAACTTCCTGTCAACGAACCAGACTTAGTTAGGGCAGAGGTAATTTCAGCCGTCCCTACGGGTTGGGTGGTTGTGCTTGTCGGCTGATTTATATTTTCCTGGCTTACTGGATCAGGCATTGTCTGTCGTTTCCTTACAATTACAGGCATCGGGATAGGCTCTTGGAGAGAATTCGACAAAGCTCTATGGCGGTCACGCTGTGAACGAATTAAGGCGAATAATTCTCGGCACTTTTGCTTTAGTACAAATTATCTTTGCAAGTTGTAGGCCACAAACAGATTTAGATAGCAAAAGGGAATAGGCAGGGTACAAGTTCCTCTGTAGTGAAAAAAGGTTTTGGCCCAACTGCTCGAAGTTTTCACCACAGAGGTTTCACAGTTCATAACTCGCAACTTTTTTCCCCTCTAACATCTAACAACTTCTAACCTTCAAGCGTTCGCCCAATTTCTGTAGAGCTTGCTCCAGCAAAGCCCGGTTTTCGGGATAATTTAGCCAGGTGCTTGCTCCGCTTGGATGGGGCAATTGAAAGATTTCGACCTGCTCCTGAGAATTAAAGTTGGGCGGGGCAGAGGGAACAACTACCCCGCTTTTTAACAAACGGGCTGACAAACGCTGGTAAACTTCGCCAAGCGTCATTATCTGTGATTGGCCGATAATTTGGTCGAGCTTGATTTTATCTCCGTAAAATTCTTTGATAGCCGTTCCACCCACCAAAATTATTACTTTAGGTTGTACCAAAATTAGTTCACGCAATAAATAAGGGCGGCAGTTCACCCGTTCTGGCGGGGTTGGGTTGCGGTCTCCACCACCTTTGGGGGCGCGACCCGGATAGCATTTGGTGATGGCCGACATGTAAAAATCGTGGCGTACCTGTTCTTCCGGCATACCAATTGAGGCAAACCAGCGCATTAGGGTTCGTCCCGCCGGGCCACCAAAAGCCAGCTTGCGTGTACCCTCGCCAAAGCCCGGTGCTTGCCCGATTAGCCAGACCCGCGCTTGCCCTCTGCCCCGGTCAATCGGGCGCGAAATGGCAACGTAACCCTGTTCGGCACAAATCCGGCATTGCTCGATTTGAGCATT
>JBBQGP010000014.1:0-47949 GCA_038323095.1 Chloroflexia bacterium
CTGAGCCGATATAAATAACAATTTAGAAAAGGGTTTAGCGTCCAATCGCCCTGAAATGAATTTCGGGCTAGGTAACGCGAAGTTGGTTCAAACCAACTGTTACAGACTTGGCCTTTACTTGAATTAGAATTTATCCCACAAATCAATGGGCAGAGCCACATCCTACAAAATACTACCTCTCCTGTGGGATGCTGCTCTGCCAGTTGACGTTTGGAATAAATCAATGGGCAGAGCCACATCCTACAAAATACTACCTCTCCTGTGGGATGCTGCTCTGCCAGTTGACTTTACCCAGCCTCGCCTGAGATGAATTTTCACCTGGTTTGAGCTAACTTGCGGTCTCTTAGCCCGAAATTCATTTCAGGGCCAGATTACCACTAATTTAACAATCCCAATTCTTTTTCTGACTATAAATATACTATTTCGCCAGCCAACCTACATGCGTGATTTGCTCTAAATGCCCTTCGGTGTGGGTAATCAAGTTTTCGGTAGCGTCACGCACGCTAATATGACCTCGTTCCTGATGCACTCCGGCCTTGTACCACTGGTTTGGCTGCAAGTTGGTCAAAAGGGTAATATTGGCTCGGCGCGTTTCTTCAAAGTCTTTGATTAGCTCGGCCCAAACCAAACTAGCGTAATCGTGCTGCTCGGCCAACTCGTCCGGGTTAAAAGCTTCCAGATATGGTTCATTTTCGGTCAGCATAAGGTGCAACCGTTCGTTAAAAACTTTCTCGGAATCCTGCAAATGGGCTAAAATTTGCTTGACTGACCATTCGCCTGGGCCTGGGTCAAAATCTACTTCTTCAGTGGTCAGTTCATTGAGTTCTTTCACCAAAGCTTCCGTTACTTCACTCAAATGCGTTAAAATCTCCTGGGGCGCAGTTACTTGTGTTTCCATTTTCCTTAGCACTCCTGTTTTTTATGCCGGGCAAAAGCCCTTACAGCTCAAAATCGGGCGAGATAAACGCCGTCCCTCTAATTGTCTAATCTAAAAATGTTTAAAATGTTCCAGTTCCGCCGGAGTATTGAGATTGACAAAAGAACGCAAATCCGGCTCACATTTTTCCAGTTCTTCAGTAGGTACACGATAGCTGTTTACTTCATCCAGCCAGCCAGCCATTTTGTATTGTCCCTGCGCCAGCTTTGCTCGGATTGCCGTCAAACATTGTCGGGAGTAAACCGCACAAAGCGTTTCAAGCTGCTCATCCGGCCCAACCGGGACGATAGCAGCATATTGTTCAACATAGTTTAACAGATAACGCAATAGCTCTGGATTTAAGTATGGCATATCACAGGCCACCACCAGATTATGTTCGTATTTACTGGCACTCAATCCGGCTTCTAGTCCGGCCAGCGATGCCCCCACCTGATAGTTGTCGCCGACCATCGGCAAATCCAGCCATTCGTAAATTTGTGGCTGGTTTGTTACCAGCAAAATTTCGGAAGTTACCTCTTGTAAGGCGGCCACTACTTTTTCGATAATAGTCGGGCCATCCGGCTCTAACCTTAGTAAAGCCTTGTTTGTTCCCATTCGACGGCTTTGCCCGCCCGCCAAAATAATACCACCGATAGGAAAGTTTGAGTTGTTAGTTGTTAGTTGTTGGTTGTTAGAAGGAACAGGGTTGCGAGTTGCGAGTTCCTGGTTTCTAATTCCTTGAAGCTTAAAGCTTGAAGCTTGAAGCTTGAACCTTAGTTCCGACTTCATACTTCATACTTCCGACTTGTCTTTAAGCCAGTGACGCAAGAATTCGAGGGAAGCGAAACGGGCCTGACGGCTCAGGATAACAGACATATGGCCGAACTCGACCCGCACAATCGGCAAATTCCATTCGTGGGCGAAACGTTCGGTATCTTCGGGGAAGCAAGCCCGGTCTGCGGTGGCCTCGATTAGCAAAATGCGTTTGGAATCAAGGGTAGGCGGGAAGCGACCCGGACGCAAAGCCTCGAAAGCGGCCATCGTTTCTTCCGGGCTAAGACCCTGCTTGAGTAATTCGCTTCGTACCGAGCGGGTATAATTGCTGCGCCAGATTGAGCTATGCGGGCTAACGGCAGGAATATCCAGGATGGCACAGGCAAAACTAGCCTCAACGGTCAGGGTGGTAGCTGCTACCAGCCCGCCCATACTGCGACCCAACAAGGCTACTTTCTCCACGCCCTGTGCATCTTTCAGCCACTGTAAGCCCGCCCGCACATCGCTGACCGCTTGCTGTACCCCGTTCAGAGCCATTAGTAAATCACCACTAACCGAAAGTTGACCGCTAGAAGTACCGGGCGGCGTGCGGTGCATATGAAAAGGCTGTTCTAAAAAGAAAACGTTAAGGCCAAGCGGTTGGGCCAGACTAAGCGGCGGGCGCAACCACATTGCCGGACTATAGGCCATCCAACCATGCAGATAAAATAAAGTGGGGGCGGTTTCGTGGCCGGGACGGTAAATATAGTAACCATACACCGTATCGTTATTGGGTACATCGAGCTTTATAGCACTGGGAAAAGAAATATATTCAGCCTTATAGCCCACTCCGTAGGGCGCGACTTGCCAGGGAAGCGGAAAGTTTTCGCTTTTGATTTCGGTAGGGCGGGGCGGGGCAGCGAAAAGCTCTACCGCGCTTTGTTCGCGCAGGTTTTGGACTTGCTGCAAGCGGTTACGGTCAGTTAAAAAAGCGGACGTTTTTTGGAAACGCATTAGCCCATTGACAATTGCAAAGCTGGCTTCATCAAAGCCCGCCCCAAACACACGAGTAATCGCAGCCATACCAACCGTTTCTCTTTGTTTTTGTTCGGGCAAACTAAACTTCTTTTCGTGATATTCCCGGCGCGGTCAGTGCGCCAGCATCGGCAGCACCCATAGTCAGCAAGGAATTAGCCGAAGCCAGCGAATTAGTCAAGGGAATAGTAAAGCTAAAGGTGCTACCTACGCCCGGTTCACTTTCGACCCAAATTTTGCCACCGTGCATTTCGACCAATTTTTTGGTCAGGGCCAAACCCAAACCTGTCCCCTGATACTGGCGCGAGTAGCTATTATCGACTTGCCGGAACGATTCAAAAATACGCTCGACGTTTTCAGGGCTAACGCCAATCCCCGTGTCATTGATGGCAAAAACAGCGCAGGGAGTAATTCCGCTTTTATCAATTTGCCCAGTTACGTTAATGCGTCCGCCTTGCGGAGTAAATTTGATGGCGTTGGAAAGCAAATTATACAAAATCTGGCGGAAACGGGCGCGGTCTGCCACAATCCTGTCCAATCCATCGCTAACATCTGCGCTAGTTTGCAAATCTTTTTGGGCCGCCAGAGTGCTTAACTGGGTCTGGACTTCGTAAACCGCCGCACACGACGAAAATTCTTCGCAATGCAGTTCCATTTTCCCGGCTTCGACCTTTGATAAGTCCAGCACATCATTAACCAGATTTAGCAAATGGCGACCACTGGTCAGGATATTATTAACGTAGCGTCGCTGTTTATCGTTTAGCTCACCAAATACCTGGTCTTGCATCACTTCGCTAAAGCCAATAATCGCGTTAAGGGGGGTACGTAGCTCGTGGCTCATATTTGCCAAAAATTGCGATTTGTGCAAATTGGCCCGTTCCAGCTGGTTATTGGTTTGTTCGAGCTTGCTATTTATCAGGGCTTGTTCCTGAGTACGTACTTCGACTTTATGTTCCAGCTCCCGATTCCAGTGTTCCAAAGCCATACGAGTTTTACGCAAGGCCAAAATCATGCCATTGAAAGACGCGGTCAATTCGCCAACTTCATCCTGAGTGGTAATGGGAATTTGTTCATCCAGATTGCCAGTGGTAGTTATACGGTTAGCCGCAATCGCCAACTCACGCACAGGCCGGGTTATGCTGTTAGCGACCCATATTCCTATCAGGCAGGTAATCATAATCAGGAAAATCGCCATGCCGCCCGCAATAAGAGCCAGGCGGTTAATTCCGGCGGCAGCTTCTTCCATTGAACGGGCGACGATTACGCTCCAGCCGTTAAAAGTTTTGATGGGGGCATATCCAGCCAAAATTTCCTGACCTTTATCGTCGGTAAAAATGGTTTGGGCATATTGTTTATTCACTACCGGGCCAAGCCCCTGAGAGCCAAACATTTGGCCGATACTGGCCGGGTCAGTGCTGGCATAAATATGGCCCAGGCTATCCAGTACAGCGATTTTGGTAGTTTTTTCAACGTTTAGCCGATTTATACTCTCTACCACCAGCCGCAAATCTAAATCTACCACTACGCAGCCGTTAAAAAGCCCAAAATCGGTACGAATCGGTACGGCAATTGTTAGCTGAGGCGAATTGGTAGGGGCGGCAAGGCGAATGGGCGAAATATAAGTTTGATTTTCTCTGGCACCTAAATAAGCCGGATTCTGCGAAAAATCGGTGGCAGTGCGACCAATTTCGCCAATTGAGGGCTGAATGTTTTTGCCCATATCTTCGGGTCGGGCCTTGAAAGAAAACAAAGCTACCCCATCTTTATCTACCAATGTCACTGATTGGTAGCCGTTAGTATAGGCTTGTTGGGTAAACCGCAAAATGGGGATAGAATTTTTCCAACCTTCGCTTAAAGACTGTACCTGAGCATTAAGGTTGTTGATGGTGTAATTTAGATTGTCGTCTACCTGCCCGGCAATCAAAGTAGCAATTTCCTGATTGCGGCGAGAAACTTCCGATTGAATTTCGCTACGACCCAGCTTGACCGAGGTAATAACCAAAGCCGATAAAGAGATAACACCAAGCAGGAAAAGCATTACAAAAAGGCGAGTTTGAATACTCCGTTGTAAACGACGCTGTGCAACTTTTAATATGTTAAAACTCATGTTCAAAATTCCTAGCGATTTATGCCCCAACCTGGTTGATGCTAACCTAACCCAAAAAAGGCTAGTTTAATAATAGCACGAAAAACCCGATAAAGCACGGATTTTCCATCTAAAAAGTAAAAATCACTGTCTAATTATACTACAATCGGCAATACCTTTTGAACTCAAGTCTGAAAGACCAATTTAAAAGATAAACCTAAATAGCTATTGTCCTACGGCTTAAAGCCACACAACTCCAAACAATATAACGAATAGCAAGGCCAGCAGTAGCACCCCAATAATTAGAAACAGGAGATAGTTGGTCAGGCCGTTTTCTTCTCTATAAGATAAACTAGCCGTTTCTGAGCCAGAGAGGGGTAAAGCAAAGGGCGCAGGGGGCAAATATTGCCTGTTCGACGCTTGCTCAGGAAGGCCAGGAGTTTGGGGTAAGGCGGGGGGTAGACTGGTTTGGGTTTGGGTTTGTATTAAATAAGGTAAATCCGAGACAGGCGCAAAAGGGCTTGGCCCGTAATTAAAAGAAGTCGGCAAGCTGGGTTTTAGGGCAGGCAGAGGGATAACCAGCCGTTCGGATTCTTGCAAATTAATTTGTTCGGGCTGGTTCCGTTCGCTGGCCGCCAAAAATTCAGCGTTAAATTCCAGTTCGAGGGCGGCTGGACGGGGTGCATTAACCGCCGGGTGAACCGCAATTCTAATGGAAGGCTCGACCTTGCTTTTTTTTGTGGTCAGGCTTACAGTTGGTACGAAAACTTCGGTATCCAGGTGAGGTGCATTAGGTCGGGCCAGATGTAGTTCGGCAGTGCGGGGGCGTGGCATCGGTAAAACCTGGACAGGGTAATCGGCAATCGCTTTATTGGGCTGAATCCGCAAAACCGTATTGCCGACCCGAAAGCACATGCCGGATTTAAGGGTGATTTGTTCCACTGACCTCTCACCATAACCCAACCAGGTGCCGTTTTCCGAATTAAGGTCAGTAACGGTTACTCTACCGTTATCCTGAGCCTGAATTATGGCGTGATAAGCTGAAACGCTACGGTCATTCAAGGCAATTTCACCGTTCTGCCCGATTACCGCGCAATTTCCTCTGGCAACAAAAATTTGACCGGCATCCGGCCCTTGTTCGGCTATTAAGCATAACATATATCTCTAAACCCCTTCACTCAACCAAACCCAAAACCTGAATTTTACCACTATAACTTCACTACTAGCCCGAATAGGTTAGTTCGGGACACTATTTTTTTATCTAAATATTTAATTTCTAATCAATCAGCACTCAACTAAGGTTCAGTATACCCTAGCTCACCCAAAACCGCAGTGTTATAAATCACTCAACTTTAGCTACGACTTGTTTTAAAGCCGCTTCTAGTTTATATTGCCGTACTGTTACAGTTAAATCGCCGCGGGTGCGTTCCAGCACTCCCCGCACCAAATCGGTGGTACGCCTTAGTCCCCCGGTCAACACATCAGGATAGTCAATTGTAATAAGTTGGCTGTAAACATCTTCCATTTTGCCCAAAAGTTCTTCACAACGGGCGGTTTCATCCGCACCGTGCCGGATTAAATCCAGGATATAACGGCGGAGTTCGCTGGCGGCTTCGCCCAAAGCGTTTAGATAAGGCGCATCTTCTACCGCCAAGCTTGCCGGAGTGGGTAATTCTTCGGCTTGCACCAGCGCGTAAGTTAGCCGGGCTTCGGCGTATTCTTTTTGTGCATCCTGAACATAGCCCGCCCAATAAATATCCGGGAAGTTTTGTAAATTATTTCTCAAATTTATTAGCTTGCCGCACCCTTCTTCCAGCAGTTTTTGGGCAGTCTCATATTCGTTACGGTGGGTCGCCCGAATAGAATTAGCCGCCAGTCGGATTAGTTGGCGCGATTCGGCCAGAGCTTGCTCACGAGCCTGATTTTTTTGCTCAATTCTCCCGGCAATTTCTGCCACCACTTTTTCAATATGATTTTCTTTATTATTTTCCAAAATAATTCCTTCTAAATCCCCGCATTTACATAATCGGTCAGTTCCCGGCTACGAGCCGTTTTGTGCAGCAGGCGGGCGGCTTCGATTAGCTGTTGGTAGTCGGGCAAAGACAGCAACCAGCGTTCGGGGATAGCCGACAAACCAAGATATGCTCCGGCTAAAGCTCCCGTAATCGCCCCAATAGTTCGAGCCTCGCCCCCGGCGTTAATTGCCAGCTTTACCGCCTGTTCAAAATCGGTTTTATAAGCAGTGACGGCGTAGAAAGCCGCTGCAACGGTTTGAGCGACGGTATTGCCAGTGCCGCAGCGTTCCAGGTTGTTCAAATCTACCCGGAAAAGGTCAATCCCGCTCAAATTGCCCGATTCGATATTGTCCACCAAAGTTTGACGCTCTTCCAGATAATCCTGAGCCGCCAGCAATTTTTCCCGCAAAGGATTTTCACTGGGCAAGCCAAAGGGCAAATAATCCAGGGTCGCGCTCATCAAATCTTCTGGTAGAATTTCATCCCGGCAAAGCAAGCGAACCGCCGCCGCGAAAACGGTAGCCCCCTCAACTGCTGAGGATTGAGCATGAGTAAGGCGAGCAGTTACCTCGCAATCTTGCATAAAACGTTCCCGGTTAAACCGACCATAAGCATGGAGCAAACCAACCGGGCTGGATTGAGCCAAAACCCGATTATCGGCTTGGCTCTGCTCCACTACTTCAAGCTGAAAAGAGTTTTGTTCAGCTGCTTTTTGCAAACTGGAATAAAGCGAACTGCTGCGAAGTTGGGGAAACGTAAAATCAAAAAATTGGAGTGAGCGTGGGCCAATATCGAAGGCATCAACTTTGCCCCCGGTATCGACAATACCACTTAAATAAACGAGGGTTAGAGCAAGATTGTCAGTTGGAAAATTAATTGGAAATTGAAAATCGCTCAAGATACCGAATTTTCCGGCAACTTCCTGGCGCGTCAAATTCTGGCTGCTTTGTCCCAGCACGTCACCAACCGCTAATCCAACCAGACAGCCGATAAAATTATCTTCATAGAAAGGATTAAGATAATCCCTTTGTGGTTTATTCATTTCTACTTCCAACCCCGATTAGTTATTTTAACTTTGCACTATAGTACCTTATTTTGTAACGTAAGTCTAATAAAGGCACTGTCACCCGGCTAACATTTGGATGAAATTTTTGTCAGATATTGTCCCGTCAGCTACTCCGCCCGAAAATAGCGTTTGAAGGAAAAATTGCTTATACTGTAGAAGGTAACAGTCTGGTCTGAGTAATAATTGATTATCAGGAAAAACGAGCAATAATATAAAAGAGGTAAGGAATGAACGAGCTACTCGAAAACGAGGTGTTTAGCGGAACTGTGCCGGACGTGGCTGGATTAAAGCAAATGCCCGAAGAGTATAAGGTGATGCTGGGCAAGATTGTGGCAAGCCACGTGGTCAACGAACTAACTGGGGCGCAACGTTTTGACGAACCCGCTATTCAGTACGCCCCTAACCCTAAAGAAAAATGGCTGACTTGCCGGATTGCAATGGAAGAATACGGCCATCACGTTAAATTCGAGCGGCTGGCGGTAGATATGAACCTTGACCCGGCTTTGCTCGACCCGACTAGTCGCCACAATAGTATTTTTGACCACCCGGTAGAAAACTGGAATGAATTTGTAGTTTTCAAGGCAATTTGCGATTTGGCCGAAATTATTCAGGTGGAAGATTTGGCCCAGTGTACTTTCTTGCCCCTGCGCGACCTTGCCCTCAAAACTATGCCGGAAGAACGTTTTCACGCCGGATTTGGCCGCGAACGGGTGCGCGAATTGTGCCAGACCGAGGAAGGCCGCGAAATCGTACAAGTTGCGGTCAACAAAATCTATCCGAACATTTTGCCTTTCTTTGGCAATCCCAATTCTCGCAACAACGCTTTGTACCGCAAATGGGGTATCAAGTTGCGAACTAATGCCGAAATGCGGACAGTTTATACCGAACGGGTGCGCTATCTGGTCGAAGGTGAACTAAATCTAACTTTGCCAGAGGTAGATTAAAAAAGTGCTTTTGTCCATCAGCACAGCAATGGACAAAAGCACTTTTACTTAGCCTTTATTCATACCGCAGCTTTTAATCAAACAAGATTACGCCGCGCAAGTTTTTTCCGGCCAGCATATCGCTGTAAGCTTCGTTCACATCGTCGAGCTTGTAGGTTTTGGTGATAAGCTCATCCAGCTTGAGTTTGCCAACTTTGTACATTTGGAGCAAACGCGGGATTTCGACCTGAGCATTGGCCGTCCCGTAGATTGTGCCGAGCAGCGATTTCTGGAAAATGGTCAGGATATGCGGGTTAATCGGGATAGATTGGCTGCTGATGGGGCTAACTCCAACCGCTACAATCGTGCCGCCCTTGCTGGTAGCGTTAAAAGCTTCACCAATCAAATCAGGATTGCCGATTACCTCAAAAGAAAAGTTTACGCCTGCTCCCTGGGTAAGTTCCAGTACCTTTGTCACCAAATCTTCTTTTTTGGTATTAATCGTATGGGTTGCGCCAAATTGTTTGGCCCATTCGAGCTTGTGGTCGAATTGGTCGGCGGCAATAATCATTGAAGCACTGCTGCCCGCCGCCGCCTGAACGACGTTTATGCCTACCCCGCCAATGCCAATCACCAATACGCTGCTGCCGTGCGTAACTTTGGCCCGATTAGTCACTGCGCCATAGCCGGTTGCCACCCCGCAACCGACCAGACAAGCTTTGTCGAGCGGAATAGTCGGGTCAATCACGCAAACCGAGGCTTCGTTGGCAACGGTATACTCTGAAAAGGTCGAGCAAAGCAAATATTGGCCGATGTCCTGCCCATCTTTATTATGAAAGCGGTAGGTTCCGTCGATTTGCGGGCCTTGCACAATAAACATCCCCAAATCACAAATCTGGCTCATCCCGCTAACGCACCACTGGCAATGCCCACAGGAAGGGATAAAAGTTAAAACTACGTGGTCGCCCGGCTTAATACGGGTTACGCCCGGCCCAACCGACTGCACCACGCCCGCCCCTTCGTGTCCCAAAATAGTCGGGATGCCCGCCATGCTGTCGCCCGTAACGACGTGCCAATCGGAATGACACGCTCCCGCCGCCGCCATCTTGATAAGCACTTCTCCGGCTTTGGGTTCGTCCAGTTCCAATTCTTCGACTTGCATCGGCTGGTTGAGGTCATAAAGCACCGCCGCTCTAGTTTTCATGCCTGGTTCTCCTTTGATTAAATACAAATATTAAAATTTCAATTGTTACGCTTATTACTACAGAATTCATTCTTTCCGGCGGGCGGCTGCCCCGAAACGACGTTCTTCGGCTTCCGCTTCCGAAATAGCTTTTAGCTTGAGCGAATAAAAATGACAGACCGAAGTTTTGCAGACAATATCAGGAGTATTACAGGTGGTGCAAAATATCCGAATTTTCTTGTACAAAGCTTTTTGCTTGGCAAATTCAGGGTCTTCACGGTCATTTTCGCGTACAACCTCGCGCAAATATTCAAAGCGGTCAGTAGATAGGCCCATCTGTAACTCTCCTTTTTGCTAGTTATAACAACAATAATTAAGTTTTGTAGAAGTTTTGGTAATATAGCATTAACCCGAAAGATTGGCAAGAAGTCGCCGTTTTATTACAAATTTTGAGCTATAATAATCCTGGGCTTGCTTTTGGCTAAAGTTAAATTTAAAAAGCCTTTTTCACTTAGAATACTGGAAAATTTCGCCAAAGTGGAATGATTTCATTAGATAAAGCCGAAGAAACCTTTTTAGTAATTTTGTAACAATAAATCAGGTAAAATAAAATGCTAGTTATTTGTGATTTCGATGGTACGATTACTCTGCAAGATATTACCAATGTTCTGCTCGACCACTTTACCGGGCAGGAATGGCGCGATTTGTTGCCCGCCTACCGCTCCGGCCAAACTACCCATCTTGAAATTATGCAGGGCGGCTACCAGTATTTGACCGCTCCCGAAAAAGAATTGCTGGATTACGCTCGTGAACATATTCAGCTTCGACCTAATTTTGAGAAGCTGGTCGAGTTTTGCAAAACTCAAAACTGGCCTTTTGCGGTAGTTAGCGGTGGGCTGGATTTTTATATCAAGGCTTTTTTGGATGAGAAGATTCCTTATTATTGCTACCGTTCCAGCTTCGACCAGTATTGGCGGGTGGATTTGCCCGAATCGCCCGTGGTTGATATGAAGGGCGGGCAGGATTTCAAGGTACGTATCGTCGAGGAACTACAGCAAAAGTATCCGGGCCTGCCAACGGTTTTTATTGGCGATGGTTTTAACGATTGGAAAGCCGCCTCCCACGCCGATTATCTTTTTGCCGTTACGGGTAGCCGTCTGGCCGAACTCAGCCAGCAAGCTGGTAAACCTTGCACGGAATTTACCGATTTTGCCGAAGTAGTACAGGCGTTGGGGGAGAATTAGTTGTTAGTTGTTAGAGAGAACAGGGTTGTCGGTTGTCGGTGGGAACGAGAGTTGCGAGTCTCTAGTTTCCGACTTTATACTTCCGACTCCCGACTTGTTAGCTGGTGTTAATCTCCCGGACATGGAATGTCCGGGCTGATAACATGAAAACGGCCCTGAAGGGCGGGGAGAGGTTAAGCTCAATTTGGCCCAACCTGTAACGGCTTTAGCCACGTTTTCATGTTATCAGCCCAGCCTTTCAAGGCAGGGGACTAATCCACTTGTCGGAAACAGAGTTTCTAGTTCCTGGTTTCTAGTTTCCGACTTTATACTTCCGACTCCCGACTTGTGCCTCTGTGTCCTCTGTGGTGAAAATTCTTAGGTTGGTTGGATAAGAGTTTTGAGTTAAAAAGTAAAAAAGAGGGTAAAAAATGCTGCCTTTGCGGTTTACAATTTGCACTTATAATATTTGGGGAGAATTTCGCTGGCCGGAGCGGGAAGCGGCTTTGCAAAGCTTTTTCGAGCTAAACCGACCCGATATTGTGTGCTTGCAGGAGTATCATCCCGGCCCGCAACAGGTACTTGACCGTGTGTTAGCCTCACATAAACGAATTGAAGATGCCTTCGAGGGCTGGCTGATGGAAAGCAATATTTACTGGAATAGTTCGCTTTTTGAAATGCTGGAATATGGAGCGGAGCAAATCGGACACGCCGAAACTTTGCGCCGCTTGTTCTGGGTACGCTTGCGCCAGCCTGATACCGAAAAAAACTTGCTGGTAGCTACCGCCCATTTGACCTGGCCCGGCCACGCCGTCGAAAAAGCCGATGGCAAAAACTTGCGCCTGATGCAAGCTCAAAATTCGGTAGAAGTGCTAAACCGTATATCAAGAGAAAACGAACCAACCTTGTTCATGGGCGATTTTAACGAATATTATCACCCAGTACGGATTTTGCAGGAAGCCGGTTTTAACGATTGCTTTAGCGCACTTGGCCGGGTGCTGCATCCAACCTGGCCGGTTTTGCCTACTTCTTCCTACAAAGGGGCGGCGGACACCCTGGATTGGCTGGTACAGCGTGGCCCGCTTCGCCCGATGAACGCCGAAGTGGTAGATTTCTTCCACGAGGATTTTGCCCCGTCCGACCACAAACCAATTATCGCTACTTATGAACTTTAGATGGGCCGTTCTGAAAGGAGTACAGAGTTATGGCGGTTGAGCAATTATTAGAAAATGAGCCGCTTGAAAACGAAGAAGAGTTGGTTTATCATCCCGGCGATTTGAAACCACAAACCCTCGGCTTAAACGATGAACTTGATGGTGAAGACGTTTTGCCGGGTTTTAGGCTCAAGGTTAGCGAACTTTTTGTATAACAGGGAGTACAAAATATGACTGCGTTACTGGAAACAGAAGTATCCGAAAAACTGTACACCGTCGAGGAATTTCTAAAGCTGGAATGGCCCGACGATGACGATAACGAGTATGAGCTTATAGGAGGCCGGATTGTGGCAAGAGGTAGCACCAGTGGCAAACACGGCGAAATTGTTTTTCGGCTTTCCAGTTTTTTGGGAAACTACCTTCAAACTAACCCAATTGGTCGAGGTTTTGTCGAAGCCAGTTGTTTCTTGGGACAGCTAGAGGGAATAAACTATGTTAAGCCGGATGTTTGCTTCGTACAGGCTGAACGTATTCCAGCCAAATTTCGCGGCCCAATTCCTGTTGCCCCCGATTTGGTGGTGGAAGTGTGGTCGCCTAGCGATAGCACCGAAATTATTCAGGATAAAATTGAAGCTTATCAAGCTGCTGGAGTTAAACTTATCTGGTCAGTTTATATTTTGCACAAATTTGTAATTGTGCATCAGTTAGGGCAGGAACGCCGGGCTTTCCTTGAATTGGATGATGAGTTGGATGGTCAGGACGTATTGCCCGGTTTTAAGCTAAAAGTAAATACTTTGTTTGAATAGGAGATAGGAGAAAAAATTGGAAGCATTATCGAAACAACAAGAGGAAACAGTAACGGTTGGATTAGGGGCGGCCTGTCTGGGATTGGGCCTAACTTTTGCGTTGTTTCCCGGCTTGATGAACAAATTGGCCGGGCTGAACGCGGCCAAAGAGCCGGAAAGCCGGATGCTAATTCGCCTAGTTGGGATGCGGGATATCGCTCTGGGTCTTGGCCTTCTGACCAATAGTAGCAACCGCGAAGTTGCCCAATCCTGGCGTAACAGCCTGGCGTTAGTGGCGGGCAGCGATGTCGCCGTTTTCGGGCTAATGCTCCCGAAATCCAAGAACAAATTCATGACGCTGTTGGCAATGGCAACCTCCGGCGTAATCACGGCACTAGCTTTGAGGAAGTAGAAGGGTTGTCGGTTGTCGGCGGGTTTAGTGGTTAAGATAGACCGCTATTTATGGGGTAAAACAACCCAATCTGAAGCACCACAAATTACCGACAACCGACAACCCCAAAAGGTACAACGATGGTCCTATTGAAAATTGTGCTAACGCTGATGATAATGCTGCTGGTTTTTTGGACAGTGTACAGCCTTGCGCCGCGCGAAATACGCGACCCGCTAGTTTTCTTGCTCATCGGCTTTGTTTGGGTGTTTTATTCTGACCCGTTTCGGAATTGGCGGTTGAGGCGCAAACTAGAGCGAATTTCGCGCCATAGTATTAAAGTTATGTCGCAAAATAAAGAAAACAATTCCAAGTCTTAAATCAAAAACAAATCAAAAATAGAGGAAAAATGAGTCGAATAGCTGAAACCTTTGCCCGGCTAAAAAAGGCCGGACGTACCGCTTTTATCCCATATGTAACGATTGGCTTCCCCGAAATGGGTGTAACCGAAGAAATAGTCCCGGCTTTGGTCGAAGCCGGAGCGGATATTGTCGAACTGGGCGTACCTTTTTCTGACCCGATTGCCGAAGGGCCAACTATCCAGAAAGCCAGCTTTGTCGCCCTCGAAAATGGCGTAAAATTAAAAGATTGCTTTAACACTGCCCGCGCAATCCGGGCCAAAACCGATGTACCTTTATTATTTATGGGCTATTACAATTCGGTTTTTGGCTACGGCATCGAGCGATATATAAAAGAAGCAGCCGCCGCCGGAGTAGACGGGCTGATTTTGCCGGATTTGCCGCTAGAAGAAGCTCAGGAAATTTTAGAACCTTGCCAAAAAGCCGGGCTGGATTTGATTTTGTTTGTCGCCCCAACCAGCACTGACGAACGTATAAAGCAGATAGCCCAAACCGCCACTGGCTTTATTTATTGCGTATCCCTCACGGGCGTAACCGGGGCGCGGGCGACTATGTCGGAATATTTGCCGGAATTAGTGGGCAAAATTCGTTCTTACACCGACACGCCCGTCGCTATCGGTTTTGGCATCAGCCGCCCTGAACACTTCGCGGCAGTCAGCCAATTCGCCGACGCGGGAATTGTGGGCAGTGCCTTGATAGATATAATCGAAAAATCGCCGCCCGCCGAACGAGTGCAAAACGCCGCCGCCTTTGTGCGACAACTCAAGGGAGAGTAGCGGTTTAATCCGAATCGCCTGAGCCAGTATCGGGCGAAAAATTCGGGTCTAGCTCGGTCATGACCGCTTCGGGGTCTTCGCCTTCCTCGATGCGGTCAAGGGCCTCGCCAAATTCCGGGCCAAGTTCCTCACCCATACCGCTTTCCTGACCCATTTTCCGCGCCCAACGTGCTACGCTTTGGGGGTCGTCCGCATCTAATCCGGCCATCATACGGTCAAAATCATAAACTTCCTCGCCTTCGGTGCGTGCGCCCCGTCCCACCGCAAACCGCGAAAAAAGCCGCCGCAAGTTTTGCTGACCACAGCGTGGGCAACTTAAATCGGTGATATTAACTTTATCGGCGGCGGCAATACTCCGAAAGAAAATGCTACTTTTGCGCTGGCAACTTTCGCAACGGTACTCATAAATAGGCACAGGCTTTACCTCGATTTCAAAAAATACATAAATGCTTAACTTAAAAGTCTTTTTAGCCTCGAAAAGCGTGCAATTATTATTCTCAATCTATTGCATTTTTAGCTCAAGTGAATTATACTCAAAAGCAGCAGCAGATTGCGCGGAAACTGTTGTAAGTAAGCTTTCCAGCTACAAAACAAGTTTACTATCGCTCGCTTATAATTAAAACCCCGGACTTAGGTTACTGCTTCTGGCAGGCCAATATTTCGCGCTGGGACTTCCACTAAGGAGGATTTTTCGGAAATGAATTTCTTGGACAAAACGCTTACCTGTCGTGAATGCACTAAAACTTTCCTGTTTACTGCCGGTGAACAGGATTTCTTTCGTCAAAAAGGGCTGGTCAATGAGCCGGGACGTTGCCCCGAATGTCGGGTAAAACGCCGCCAGCAAGCCGCTGCCAACGGTGTGACTGCTACCGCCGATACGCCCGCCTCTTCGGTGCGTGAAGTAAGTTACGTGGTTTGCGCCGAATGTGGCAAAGAAACTACCGTCCCATTTCGTCCGCGTTTGGCCCGCCCGGTATATTGCAGCGAATGTTTTAACCGCCAGCGTAGCGAAGCAGCAGCGGCAGCCCCGGTAGTGCAAGGTTCTACCGTATCCTGACCTTAGCGAGTATAACACAGGGTGCGAGAGGCCAAAGTTTACTCTGGCCTCTATACCATTTCTTCCCCTACTTTTAAAAGCCAGGCTACTAGCCTAAATCTCTTCTGTGGCTTATAATTAAAAAGACAGGCCACTGTGTGCCTGATTGAATGTGCTTGAAAAATTTAATTTAACACTTTCGCTAAAAACTACGCAACTTTTCCACATTCCCCTGCATTTATAGTTTAGGAAGTAACCGAAACTGTAAAAAATGCTTAGACATTACTTCGGCAAAATATCGGCTCTCGTTTTCTGGCCGAATATGCGCGGATAATCAGTCGAGATATGGGGAATGATAAATACTAGAGCTTTGGCAGCCCGTGCCGATACGCGCCCTGCGCCACACAAGGCTGCAACCGCAGAATTGGCGAAAGTTCCGATTACGGTTGGCGCAATGTCCAAAATTAAAAGTAGTGAATTTGATGCAGACTCGGAGTGGAACCCGGCCTATTTTGACCAGGTAGTAACTCAGTACCAGCCACGTATTTACCGCTTTATATATGCAATGGTTGGCGAAGCTGAAACCGCCCATGATTTGACGCAAGATACTTTTCTTTCGGCTTACAAAAACTTGCTCAAACGTTCCGAAGCGGTACAAGCCGCCGAAGATGCCGGATTGCAAGAAGAAATCGAGCGGTACAACCCCAGCAATAATAATATGTCGGCCTGGTTATATACCATTGCCCGTAACACCGCCTTGAGTGAAATGCGGCGACGTAAAGTAGTACGCTTTTTTTCCTTCTGGCAAAAACCGACTACTGGCAGTGGCGAAGAAGAAATAGATGGTATGGCGGATATGGCCGCGCTTGAGCCGGGCGGCGATGTAGAAGCCCGTTCCGCTTTGCACGATGAATTGCAACGCGCCATGAACCAGATAGGCCGCGAGAAATTAACCGCTTTGCTACTCCATATGGACGGCTTTTCCTATAAAGAAATTTGCCAGATTACCGGCGATTCACTTCCCAGCGTAAAATCCCAAATTTTCCGAGCCAAAGACAGCCTTCGTAAAGTTTTGGGTAGCCCACCGGCTATCCAGGAATTAGAGGAGGCCGAATAAGAGATGACGATGCCGCAAAACAACTTTAACCCAAACTCTGCGAAAGCCAACTTGCATACTTCTGACCACCCGCGCCATCGCCGGATGCTCGAAGAACTGATTTCGCTTTACCAGGATAAAGAAGCTTCCCCCGCCGAGCAAATTTCGGTCAAACATTATCTGGATACCTGCGCCGAATGTCGCCGTTTGCTGGCCGAATATAGTCAAGTTGGCGTAGCTATGCGCGGCTATCTGGACAATATTCCTGCGCCCCGCCCGATAGTCTTGCCAACTCAGGTTAAGCCGGGACAGCGCGTGGTAAATCCGGCTGCCCCACTTATCGAGCGACAAGCCTCCCGCCGCCCAATCTTGCGCGAATGGCTTTCGCCAATGAATTTTGGTCGGATGAGCGGCGCATTGGCGGCGATTTTGGTAGGAATCGGTCTGCTGACCTTAATTCTGGTTTATCGGGCCGGAAGTAATAATGGCGATGCTGGCCCGACTACACCTCCCGTTGCCGGACAAGTTGATTTAACCGCTACCGAGCCACCGACAGCCACCCCAGCCCCGTCGCCAACCGCAACTTTGACGCGCGTGCCGACGACTACCGAAGCGGCTTTACAACCATCTCAAGCTGCTCCGGCAGTACCGCCCCAGCCTCAAACTACCCAAAGTCAAAGTAATAATGGTAATAGTAGTGGGTCAAATCCTGCTCCGGCTCAAACTACCATAATAGCTCAAGGTGGTGGCAACCCGCCGCCCGTTGCGGCCCAGCCACCAACCAACACGCCCAAACCAGCCGCTCCCGCGACGACAACTATCGCGCCGCGCCCTTCGACTGCTCCAGCGACAGCGACAACCGCAAGCGTCGTAACCACTACCCAAGCGGTTGCCAGCACTACGGCGGCGGTAGCCTCGCCTTCTCCGGCAACTCCGGCATTGGCAATCGATACTCCCCTGGCGATTACACCTACCGCTACCACCGAAGCTCCGGCTGTGCCAACGACGGCTGCTCCACCAACGGCTGCTGCTCCAACAACGGCTGCCCCAGTAGTAGTTACTACTCCGGCGGTATCGTTGGTCACGCCGCCTCCGGCCAGCAGCATTATTTCGACTACTCAAACTTTGCCGCCCGCTCCGGCCAACTCCGGCTCAAACGTGCCGGGCTGGATTGCTTATGTTAGCACTCAGGATGGCGAAATTCATTTAATCAACAGTGATGGCACGGGCGATGTGGCCTTGAGCAAAAACAGCACAGCCAGTAATTTACGCTGGCAAGAGTTAGTTTGGTCGCACGACGGCAACTGGATTGCGGCAGTCGCGGCCAATTCTGGCACAAATTCAGACGCAATTTATTTGTATCGAAGCGATGACCGCAACCTGACCAAACCGAATTTTGTCGCCGAAGGTTTTGCCCCAATCTGGTCGCCCGATGACCGCTTTATTGCATATCTGGCCGGGCCAACCCGCGCCAAAAATGGCCTGAAAGCGGGCAAACCAAGCGTAATCAACTTGAAAAAGCGTGAAACTCAGCCACCCGTCGCTCTTGCTCAAGAGTATCAGACGATTGCCCCACAATGGTTCGAGGATGGCAATCGCTTGCTGGTCGGCCAAAACGAGATAATTGCCCCCGAAGGTACACCATTGCAAACTTTAGATTTGCCCTACGAAAATACGTGTATTGCCCCCAGCCTGTCGCCTTTTGGTAACAAACTGGCAATTCTGGATATGCGTGGCTCGGTGCTGGTCTTTGACTTGAACAAAAGCAGCTTTGACAAAAACAAACCGATGACTCGTATCCCCGTTACGCCGCCCGGCAAAATCGGGATTAACTGCGGGGCGACCCGCCTGAATTGGACACCCAGTGGTCGTTCAGTTTTCTTTTATGCCAACGACGGTAACGACGTGAGTTGCGTAGTCAGCGTCAGTGGGGCAGGGGCAAGCTGCCTTTCAGGGGTTTATGCTCCAAGCTTTACTGTAAGCGGCGGACATTTGGTAGACTTTAACCCAAATGCACGCGGTCAGTTTTACGCCTTTGCCTTTGGTTCAAAACCCACCACTCCCCGCCCACTGGCCGCCAGCCGTGTCCCTCCAGCCTGGCAACCACATTGGAGCTAAGGTATTTGTCGCGCTGGAAGCTTTTCCGGCTCGACAAATTAGCTAAAAGCTTAATTCAAAGCACGTCCTCGCTAAATTCGTTCCGCTTATCCACAAAACAATTGCACCTGACCCCAGCCACCTAAAGCCTATCCTTGCCAGTTAATAGTTTTTCCATTAGAGAGATAATTGGAGAGACAATTTCTCATCAAAAACACAGGTCATTTGGGACAGACTGTTAATCGTGTTTTCTTTACGTTGGGACAAAGTTGCAACAATTGCTTTTTTATGGCACGATGAAGGCGAAAATTGTTACTGATTTGTAATTGAAAAGAATTGAAAAGGAAAATTATTGGTTATGTTTAAAGTGCTGGTTAGCGACCCGGTAGCAAAGGAAGGCATCGCCCAATTAAAAGCGGCGGGGGGCAATCTGGAAGTTGATGTTAAAACCGGGCTACCCAAAGAAGAATTGTTGCGGATTATTCCCGATTACGACGGGCTAATTGTACGAAGTGAAACCAAAGTGACCGCCGAAGTGCTAAAAGCGGCGACAAAGCTTAAAGTCGTGGCCCGCGCCGGGGTTGGGGTCGATAATATAGACGTAGAGGCGGCCACCGAACGCGGCGTAATTGTGGTGAACACGCCCAACGGCAATACGCTGGCGGCTTGCGAACAGGCTTTTTTGCTAATGCTGGCAACCGCCCGCAAACTGGTACAGGCCGATAGCACCTTGCGGCAGGGCAAATGGGAACGCAAGCAATTTATGGGCGTAGAACTGGCCGATAAAACTCTGGGGATTGTTGGGTTAGGACGTATCGGTACTGAAATTGCCAAACGAGCGATTGCTTTCGGGATGAAAGTAATTGCCTACGACCCCTTTGTCGTTCCGGCTTATGCCGAAAAGCAGGGCATCAGTATGACCAGCCTGCCCGAAATTTATGCTCAAGCCGATTTTATCACGGTGCATTCCCCGCTCTTGCCCGAAACTCGCCACATGATTAATGCCGCCGCTTTCGAGCAAATGAAGCCGGGCGTGCGTATTATTAACGCGGCGCGGGGCGGAATTATCGATGAAGCTGATTTACTGGAGGCTCTTAAAAGTGGCAAGGTCGCGGCGGCAGGGCTGGACGTATTCGAGCAAGAGCCACCGCCCGCCGATTATCCGCTTTTGCGGCACGAAAACGTTATAGTTACCCCGCATTTGGGCGCATCCACCCAGGAAGCTCAAGTTAAAGTCGCTATAGATGCGGCGGATTCAGTGGCGGCGGCCCTGAACGGCGAACTCGTTCCCAACGCAGTAAATTTGCCCGGCCTTAGCCGCGAAGCTTTAGCCGAACTAAAGCCTTACCTGAATTTGGCTGAAAAATTGGGACGCTTGGCGACGGCTCTTTCGGATGGCCCGGTAGAACGTATCGAAATTGTCTGTCAGGGTCAGGTTCAGCCCAACCACGCTAAACTAATCGGTATGAACGCTTTGCAAGGCTTATTGCAGGGAGTTAGCAATGAGCCGATAAATCTGGTGAACGTCCGCTATGTGGCCCAACGTCATGGGCTGGAAGTTGTAGAGCAAACTACCAAAGAAGAAGGGGCGTTTAGCGGCCTGACTATCAGCCTTCGGGTACAAAGCAAGGGCAGCGATAGTGCCGTTCCTAGCGGGCTACGGGCCTTCGAGGGAACGCTAATTAACGGTGAGCCGCGTATAGTTCGCATCAACGGCTACGCAATGGAAGTGCCGCCAGTGGGCTATCTGCTCATCAGCCGCCACACCGACGTACCGGGTATTATCGGCAAAATTGGTACCGCTCTGGGTAACTACGGCATCAACATCGCTTCAATGGACGTAGGTCGTCGCCAACGTGGGGGCGAAGCGGTTATGATTTTGAGCGTAGACGACCCTGTTCCACCCGAAATCCTTCAGGAACTCAGCAAAATCAAGGGTGTAGAAAACTTGCGCTTCGTCAGCCTGGGCGATTAGGAAAGTGCTGAGGACTGAGGACTGAGTTGGCCGATTAGTGGTAGTCAGAAATCCATTGACGGAGCAATGTCCCACAGGGGTAAGCGGTATTCTTGTAGGATATGGCTCCGCCAATAGACCAAACCACTACCTAACGGGATAAGCGTTTAGTTGGTTTTGGCACAGCCCACCTTTGGCGAACCAACTTCCTATAACTCAGCCCGAAATTCATTTCAGGGCGACTGAACGCCAAACGGGTTTCTAAGTTCATTTGTGGACATATTTAATTCTAAAAACTTATAGTAGCAAATCAAAAAAAGGAGTTGGTAATAAATGTACTTATATCTTGTCCGGCACGGCCAATCCGTCTGGAACGCCGAAGGACGGCATCAGGGCTGGCAGGAAGTCCCGCTTTCCCCGCTTGGCGAGCAACAGGCCGAACGGGTTGCCGGACGTTTGCAAAACCAGCAATTCGACTACATGTTTACCAGCCCCATCAAACGCTGCTATGACACCGCCGCCACAATTGTTAAGGCCCAAAACCGCCCGCTTGACGATTTAATAATCCGCGAGGGGCTAAAAGAAGGCCGGATTAGTGCTGCGATGGAAGGCTTGACCGAAAAAGAGATGTTCAAACGCTGGACAAAGGACGAAAAGGAGCGTTTCCGGGAAGATTACAGCTTCAAATTTCCTGACGGCGAATCGGTGCAGGAAGTGATGGCCCGTACCGTCGAGGAATTCAAGGCGATTGCCGCTTTTAGCGAAGAAGCCCCTGAGCCAGAACCCGAAGAACAAACCGAACTCCCCGCCGATACTACCAGCCAGCCGGAAGGCGAAGCAAAGCCGCCCGAAACCCTCGCTACCGGGCGCGACGGCGAACGGGCCAAGCCTAAAATTCCGCAAAAAACCGCGCTGGTCGTAGCCCACAAGCTGAATTTACAATTGTTCGTTTTGTACAGTCTGGATGCGCTGGATACGGTGGCCCGTCGCCAAACCAATATTGATCGGCTGGAAATTTCTAACTGTGCCTTGAGCGTAATCGAAGTAAACCTGAAAGGGAAAGAACCCCATTTCCGGCTGCTCTCGGTCAACGATACCGCACATCTGGCCGGGTTGAACCCCCCAAAACCCTCCGCCGAAGAGCCTGCGAAGTAGCTCGATGGTTCTTCGGCCCCTAGATTTGTGCCTGAGCTAAATTACGGTTGAAATCGCTTGAGGCTTGTGAGATAATACTAATATAAAGTAAGGACTTGGTGAAGAAAGAGAACCAGTAACGAACAGCAAAGGGAGGCGGAATGGGAAGCGTAGCCAGCAACCGGGCGCAAGCACCGTTGGTACTTTCGCTTGACGTAGGTAGTAGCAGTCTACGCGTCAGCCTCTATGACCGAAACGGCGACAGCCTGGAAGGTTCGGAATGTCGCACCGAATATCATTTAGATACTACCCCCGATGGCGGAGTCGAGAAAGACCCGGAAGAACTTTTCGGGATTGTGGTTGACGCAATTGACCAGGTGCTGCAAGCCGCCGGAGAACAGGCCCAAGAAATTAAGGGCGTGGCGATTGACACTTTCTGGCATAGCCTGATGGGGGTGGATAAAAATTACCAGCCTTTAACTCCCCTCTTTAGTTGGGCCGATACCCGCAGTGCGGCGGCGGCGGAACAACTCCGGCGCGAACTTGATGTAAAAGCCATTCATTCGCGTACCGGCTGCCTGATTCACCCCACTTATTTTCCCGCAAAGTTGCGCTGGCTGGCGACAAGCCAACCTGTTATTTATCGCCGGGTAACGCGCTGGTTGTCTTTTGGCGAGTATCTTTACCTGAAACTCTTTAATGAATGTGAAGTCAGCATTTCAATGGCAAGCGGCACGGGCTTGCTAGACCAAAACAAACGCGATTGGGATGCCGAACTCTTAGAATTTCTTAAAGTAACCCCCGACCAACTTTCCCCGTTAGGCGATGTCGATAAACCTCAAACTGGCAGGCTCAAAGAAGAATTTGCTCGACGCTGGCCGATTTTAACCGAAGTTCCCTGGTTTCCGGCGATTGGCGATGGGGCGGCGGGCAACCTGGGAAGCGGCTGTTTTTCGGCAGACCGAATCGCGGTAATGGTTGGGACGAGCGGGGCAATGCGGGTCTGTTTCGCGGCAGATAAAGTAGAAGTCCCCGAAGGATTATGGTGCTACCACGCCGATTGGCGACGCTTTGTTATTGGCGGGGCGTTAAGCGAGGGTGGCAACTTTTTCGCCTGGACGCGCCAAACTTTCCAGCTACCCGAATTAGGCGAAGTCGAGCAGGAATTAGGCAAAATGGAGCCGGATGGACACGGTCTGACGGTTTTGCCTTTTCTGACGGGCGAACGTAGTCCCGGCTGGGTGGCGGAAGCCCGCGCCGCAATTGTGGGCCTGAGCCTTAGCACTCAGCCAATTGAAATTCTGCGGGCTGGCATCGAAAGTATTGCTTATCGTTTTGGTCTGGTTCATCAAATTCTTGAAAAATGTACGCCCGAAGCTAAACAAATCGTCGCCAGTGGCGGGGCTTTGCTACATTCTCCGGCCTGGATGCAAATTCTGGCCGATGTACTAAATCGCCCGGTGGTGGCCTCTGCCGAAGGGGAAACTACCAGTCGGGGCGCGGCTTTGCTGGCTCTGGAACAATTGGGGGTTTTTGGCCCGGTTAATGCAGATAAAACCGCGACACCTGCTTTGGGCGGTGCTGGAATTGAGCGTGCTTCTTTTGATTTCGGTCAAACTTTTTATCCCAATGCGGCCCGTCACACTCGCTATGCTGCGGCGATGCAGCGACAACAGGAATTATATAAAAAATTAGTTATGTCGTAGCAGGAAAATATTAATTCCTGCTATCAAAGTTTAATTATCAGGAGGTCATTTTGACAACTGCAACCGAAGGTAAAATTGGGCAGGAGCAATTAGACCAGCTTTGTGTAAATAGCATTCGCTTTCTGGCGGTGGACGCGGTACAAAAAGCTAATAACGGTCATCCCGGTGCGCCGATGGGCCTCGCCCCGGTAGCTTACACCGTATTTACTAAACATTTGCGTTTTAATCCCAAAAATCCTCAATGGGTTGGGCGTGACCGCTTTGTGCTTTCCAACGGCCATGCTTCAATGCTGCTTTACAGTATGCTGTACTTAACGGGCTACGATTTGCCCCTCGAACAAATCAAACAATTCCGGGAATGGGGCAGCCTAACCCCCGGCCATCCCGAATACGGCTTAACCCCCGGGGTCGAAACTACTACCGGGCCGCTTGGTCAGGGTTTTGCGACGGCGGTAGGGATGGGTGTGGCCCAAAAGTTTTTATCAAACACTTTCGACAAGGGACATGGCGTTCTCGATTACAAAATTTACGCAATTTGTAGTGATGGCGATTTGGAAGAAGGGGTTGCCAGCGAAGCCGCTTCGCTGGCCGGACATTTGCAACTGGATAATCTGATTTACCTTTACGACGATAACCATATCTCGATTGAAGGTAATACCCGGATTGCCTTTACCGAAGATGTGAACAAACGCTTTGAGGCCTACGGCTGGCACGTTCAGCACGTGGATGATGGCAATGATTTGGCGGCGATTAACAACGCTATCGAAGTTGCTAAAAACACCCCCGGCAAGCCCCATTTTATCCGGGTTCGCACCATAATTGGTTATGGCAGCCCGAACAAGGCCAATAGCGGCAAAGTTCACGGCAACCCGCTCGGCCCGGACGAAGTAAAACTTACCAAGCAAAATTTGAATTGGCCGCTTGAGCCGGATTTTTATGTGCCGGACGAAGCTTTGGCCCATTTCCGCCAATCAGTAGAGCGGGGCGCAGCTCTTGAGGCAGAATGGAACAAGCAGTTTGAGTCTTACAAGCAGGCCGAACCCGAAGTAAGCCAAAAACTCCAGACCGCTCTCAAGCGTGAATTAGTGCCGGGCTGGGATGCTGATATGCCAAAATGGGATGGCAGTGCCAAACCTCTGGCTACCCGCGCCGCCAGTGGCGAAATTTTGCAGAAAATTGCACCTAAAGTGCCGACTCTTATTGGCGGCTCGGCTGACCTGGCCGAATCTACCAATACTACCCTTGAAGAATTTGGCTCGTTTGAGCCGAGTGAGGAAAAGGGCGGTAGCTGGACAGGTCGCACCATGCACTATGGTATCCGTGAATTTGCGATGGGTACCCTTATCAACGGTATGACCCTCAGCCACGCGCTATGGGCTTACGGGGCAACCTTCATGGTTTTCTCGGATTATATGCGGGCTTCTATCCGGCTGGCCTGTTTAATGAACATTCCTTCGATTTTCATCTTTACCCACGATAGCGTCGGTCTGGGCGCAGACGGCCCGACCCACCAGCCCATCGAGCATTTGGCGGCGTTGCGGGCTATTCCCGGTATTACTGTAATCCGGCCCGGCGATGCTAACGAAACCGCCGAAGCCTGGCGTTATATTATGCAAAACAAGGGTGGCCCGACGCTGCTAATTCTTACTCGCCAGAAATTGCCGGTGATTGACCAGACCAAATACAGCCCGGCGAGTGGCTTGCAAAAGGGCGGCTACATCCTGAGTGAAGCGCAGGGCGGCAAGCCCCAGATTATCCTGATGGCTACCGGCTCGGAAGTTTCGCTGGCCCTTGATGCTCAGAAGAAATTGGCCGAAGAAGGCGTACAGGCCCGTGTGGTCAGTATGCCAAGCTTTGAAGTCTTTAAGCGGCAGTCGAAAGAATACCAAAAGCAAGTTCTGCCCGACGAAGTTCCGGCCCGCCTCTCGATTGAACTCGGTATTGCGCAGGGCTGGGAACGCTTTGTTGGTGCAGGTGGCGCAAGCCTCAGTATCGAGCATTTCGGGGCAAGCGCACCTTATGAAACCATCCTGGAGCATTTCGGCTTTACTATCGAAAAAGTAACCGAACTCGCCAAACAGGTAATCAGCGACCTGCAAGGCGCACGGGATGCTATCGAAGAGCTGCAAAAGCATGGCGCACACGAAGGCGGCACTATCGCCACCGCACCTGCTTCGGGCAGCGAAGGCCATAGCTAGGCAGTGTTGAGTTATAAGTGTTGAGTTATGAGTTTAAGAAATTTTGGCTCAACACTTATAATTTTTCGTAAGCTACAAAGTTACAAAGGTAAAGCTTATGTTGCAGCAAACAGCCTTAGACCAATTGGAAGAACTGGAAGAACAAATAACTCAGTTGCCGCCCGAAGCACAATTCAAACTGGCAACCCGGATTATGCAACGCCTCAGCCTCACCGTCTCTTCCGCTGAAGATATTCGGCAGATGCGACAGGAACGCGACAAGCAGGTTACGCCTGTTGCTTCACCTGTTGTAGATGAGCAAAAAGAGCTTGAGCAAGCCAAAAAACCCGTATTAAAGAGATTGATGAATGGGATGCTCAATTAGCTACGCTACAAGCCAATATGAGTCTTGAACTTACTACAGATGAAATAGTTAGTGATATAAACGAGACGTGGTGGGAACGGGATGAGCATCTTGAAAAAGTAGCGAGTGGGCAATATGACTGAATGGGTTATAGTATGACTCTTAACCAGCTTTTAGAGAATAATCGGGAAGAAATTCTTGAAATCGCTGCCAGAAACGGGGCGCAAAACATTCGCGTAATTAATTTTGCTAACGGAAAAGAAAACCCCACCGAAAATTCAATCGAGTTTTTGGTAAAAATGGAAGATGGACGTACTCTAATGGATGTTGGCGGGCTGCTGATTGAGTTACAGCAATTATTGGGTTATGAGGTAAATGTTGTGACCGAACCCGGTTTGCGTGATTCCAACCGTGAACAAATCTTAAAAGAGGCAGTGCCAGTGTGATTGTATGGCTTACAGTAGAAAAAGACTTGCCTGATTTAAAGACAAAGATTGAAGTTATTTTGCAACAGATGGCGAGTAATTCATAGTAAGGTATTTGAAGGAGATAAACAAGATTATGGCTAAAACTAAATTACAGGAGCTTTTAAACCAGGGGCAAAGCGTCTGGTACGATAATATTTCGCGTGATTTGATTAATGATGGCTCATTCAAAAAAATGATTGAGCAGGGTGTACGCGGCTTAACCTCGAACCCGACTATTTTTGAAAAGGCAATTGGGGCTGGTACGGCTTATGATGACCAGATTCGGGAATTGGTCAAGGGCGGCAAGGAAGCGGGCGATATTTTTACCGAGTTGGCTATTCAGGATATTCGGAACGTCGCCGATATTTTCCGCCCGGTTTACGAAGAAAGCAATGGGCAGGACGGTTACGTTTCAATCGAAGTTTCGCCTTTGCTGGCTCACGATACCGAAGGCACGCTCAAGCAAGCCCGTGAATTTTATCAAGTGCTTGACCGCCCCAATATTATGATTAAAGTTCCGGCTACCCCCGAAGGAATTCCCGCCGTCGAAGCCCTTATCGGCGAAGGCGTAAACGTAAACGTTACCCTGATTTTTGCGCTGGAAGCTTACGAAGAAGTGGCGCGGGCCTATATTCGCGGCTTGCAGAAATTGGCCCAAAGCGGCAAGAAACCGCTTGACCGGGTTGCCAGTGTTGCCAGTTTTTTTGTCAGCCGGGTAGATACATTGGTAGACAAATTGCTACAGGAAAAGATTGACCAAACCAGTGATGCGGCTCAAAAAGCCGAACTGGAAAGTTTGCTAGGCAAAGCCGCCATTGCTAACTCGAAACTGGCTTACGAAAAGTTTGAGAAAATCTTTGGCGAAGCCCAGTTTCAGGAACTCAAGGCAAAAGGGGCGCATCCGCAGCGCGTGCTGTGGGCCAGTACCAGCACCAAGAACCCGAAATACCGGGACATTCTTTACGCCGAAGAATTGGTTGGCCCGGATACGGTGGATACTATGCCGCCCCAGACCGTCACTGCTTTCCTTGACCACGGCAACGTCAGGCGCACGCTAAACGGACAGTATGCTGAGGCTCACCAGCAGGTCGAACGGCTGGAAAAGGCCGGGATTAGCATGGAGAAAGTTACCGCGCAGCTATTGGCGGAAGGGGTCAAGAGCTTTGGAGATTCCTTTAGCAACTTAATCGAAGGCGTTGAAGGCAAACGCCAAAAACTGCAAAAAGAATTGGAAACAGTAAGATAATTATCAATTGCCAGTTATTAGAAATTTAGCTAATAACTGGCAATTCAAAAAAAAGACGAACGAAACGAAAGGAAAGAATTAGATGGAACTGGGTTTTGTGGGCCTGGGGCGAATGGGTTTTAACATGGTCCAGCGGTTGCTCCTCAACGGCCATAGCGTCGTGGCCTACAATCGTAGCCAGGGCAAAGTACAGGAAATTGTACAGCATGGTGCAGAGGGCGCGACCTCAATGGGGGATATGGTTAGTAAGCTCAAGGAAAGTCCGAAAGCAATCTGGCTAATGGTGCCGAGCGGTCAGATTACGGAAGCACACGTAGTCGAAGCCATGAATTTGCTGCAACCGGGCGACATTATTATTGACGGTGGTAACTCAAACTTTAAGGATACTATTCGTCGTTACGGGATGGTTAAGGAAAAAGGGATTCATTATATTGATGCCGGAACTAGCGGCGGTATCTGGGGTTTGCAGAACGGTTACGCCGAAATGGTCGGCGGCGACCCTGAGCCAGTCAAGCACCTCGAACCGATTTTCAAGACCCTTGCCCCCGAAAATGGTTATTTGCACTGCGGACCGAGTGGCGCGGGCCACTTTGTGAAAATGGTTCACAATGGTATCGAGTACGGGATGCTGGCCGCTTATGGCGAAGGCTACGAAATCCTGAAAAACAGTCGCTATGATTTTGATTTGCTTTCCATTAGCAAAATGTGGCAAAACGGAAGCGTGGTACGGAGTTGGCTATTAGATTTGGCGGTGCTGGCCTTTGAGCAGGAAGGCAACGACTTGAAGAAAATTCGGGGTTATGTCGAAGATAGCGGTGAGGGTCGCTGGACGGTTATCGAAGCAATTGACCAATCTACGCCCGCCCCACTTCTGACCCTTTCACTGATTCAGCGTTTTGCCAGCCGTCAGGATGAAAGCTTTGGCAATCAGGTAGTAGCCGCCCTTCGCCAGCAGTTCGGCGGTCATGCGGTGAAATCGGCTGATGCTGGGGGTGGTGCGGAAGGTGAGCATCACGACGATGAAAAGAGCGTTACCACCCAGCAAATCGAGCAGGAAATTAACGAAAAAGCGGGGCAGTAGTAATAAATGAGTCTTGAGTTTTAAGTTTTGATTTATAAGTTAAGCAAGTTTAGCCCACATTTTGAGGCTTAAAACTCAAAACTCCTAAAAGGGGAATTAAGTTAGCATGACACTGACAGTTAATACGCCGGCGACAACCCAAACTCCGGCTATGAACCCTTTACGCAAGGGGCTAAGAATGGAGCGCACCCCCCAGCCCTGCGTGATGGTTATTTTTGGCGCAACGGGCGATTTGACCCACCGTAAGTTAATTCCGGCTTTGTACAATCTCGCGCTGGAACATTTGTTGCCGGAAGGCTTTTCGATGGTAGGTTTTGCCCGCCGTCCCTGGGATGATAAAGTTTTTCAGGAAACCGCCCTCGAGTCGGTCAACAAATTTTCGCGCCGCCGCCCGGTGCAGCCTTCGGTTTGGGAGCAATTTGTAAAAGGGATTCGCTATGTTTCCAGCGATTTCAATAATCCCGAAGGTTACAAAAAATTGGCCGAAACGCTGGATGCTATTGATAAAGAGCGTGGTACTCAGGGCAATCGCCTTTTTTATCTTTCGACTAACCCTTCTGATTACGAAACTATTGTTGAAAATCTGGGGCAAGCTGGGCTGGCTAAACCTCAATCCAGCAGTACCACCGAAGCCTGGACACGTATTATTGTAGAAAAACCATTCGGTCACGATTTAAAAACTGCCCAAGAATTAAACGATGTAATCGGGCGAGCTTTCCGGGAAAATCAAATTTATCGTATTGACCATTATCTTGGTAAAGAAACTGTCCAAAACTTGCTAGTTTTTCGCTTCGCCAATGGCATTTTTGAACCTATCTGGAATCGCCAGTATGTTGACCATATTCAAATGGTAGTTTCCGAAGAACTGGGCGTAGAAGGACGCGGGCCATACTACGATACATCGGGTACTATCCGCGATATGGTACAAAACCATATGATGCAATTGCTAAGTCTGGTTTGTATGGAGCCGCCGATTAACTACGAGGCCAACGCCATTCGAGATGAAAAAACCAAAGTTTTAAGGGCTATCAAGCCGCTTGATTCAGATGAAGTGGTCGAGCGGACAGTACGTGGTCAATACGGGCCGGGTACGATTTTTGGCAAGCCGGTGCCGGGCTATCGCCAGGAAGAGCGGGTTGACCCTAATTCGATTACTGATACTTTTGTAGCCATGAAACTATTTATCGACAATTGGCGATGGGCCGGAGTACCAATTTATTTACGAACCGGCAAACGTTTGCCCAAACGTACCAGCGAAATCTCCTTACAGTTCAAGCCTGCCCCCCAGCAGCTTTTCGGGTCAAGTGGCGTGCCGCTTGAGCCAAACGTTTTGGTTTTGCAAATTCAGCCAAACGAGGGTATTTCGCTCAAATTTGGAGCTAAAGTACCGGGCCAAACCATGAATATCCGCCCGGTGACAATGGACTTCCGTTTTGGGCAAAGCTTTGGGGTTGCTGCCGCCGATGCTTACGAACGGCTTATTCTGGATGCAATGCTCGGCGATTCGACTTTGTTCGCCCGCCGTGACGAAGTTGAGCAAGCCTGGGCTATCGTGACCTCGATTATTGATGGCTGGAAATTGCATATGCCGCCCGCCTTCCCCAACTACGAAGCTGGTACCTGGGGGCCGAAAGAAGCCGACGAACTCATCGAGCGCGATGGGCGGCAATGGCGCAGACTCTAATTAGTGCTGAGCATTAAGGACTGAAGGAACAAATCGGAAGTCGGAAGTATGAAGTCGGAAACTAAGTAACAAGTAGAAACTAAGTCGTAACTCTGTTCTCTCTAATAACTAATAACTAACAACTTGTTCACCGACAGTCCTTAGTCCATCAAAGAGGTTAAATTATGACCGAAAAAATAATGGATAAGCCGGGCGGCAGTAGCGGTTCGAGTGATGATTATGAGCATATAATTGAACGCGGTCAGGCTCGCTCCATTGAGCTTGAGAATATTGAAAAAGGTTTGACTGCTCTTTGGCAAGTCGCCACCAAGACGCAGGACGAAGGCGATGCTACCCATACCCCGGTGATGCGTACCTGCGTGCTTAATCTGATAATTTATGCTGAAGACGAAGCAGGCTTGGAGCAGGCTACTGAAACCGCCGCCCGTCTGACCTGGAGCTACCCCTGCCGGGTGATTGTGCTGGTAGCCCGGAAAGATCGGCCTGCCGATGATATTACTGCTTCGATTTCGGCTCATTGCCAGTTGCCCGACCCCAAAGGCAACAAAGTTTGCTGCGAACAAATCACGGTGGAAGGCAGTAGTCAGGCCGTCGAACGCATGGCTTCGGTGGTGCTATCGCTGCTGGTGCCGGATTTGCCGGTAGTGCTATGGTGGCCGGGCGACCCGACGATGGAAGGTGAGTTCTTCGAGCGTATCCTGCAAACCAGTGACCGCTTGATTGTAGACTCACGCCGTTTCAAAGACCCGGCGAAATCTTTTGCGCGTCTGGCCGACCTCTCCGAAATGCGCTACCGGGACGTAGCTTTTAGCGACCTTAATTGGGCGCGACTTACTCCCTGGCGGCGGCTAATCGCTCAATTCTTCGATGCGCCGACTACAATGCCCTACTTGCAACACATTGAAAAGATTACGGTTGAATATGAAGCTCCCAATGACGAAACTGAGCCGAATTTTTCCGAAGCTTTGCTTTTGGTGGGATGGATGGGCCAGCAACTTGGCTGGAAAGAAGCTTTTAGCTTGCAAAAAGAGGGCATAAATGCTTCCCTGATAGTCAGTGCCAACGGTAAGCCGCTTCCGATTCAGTTGAACGGTTTTAACGAGCGCAAAGATGAAATGGGCGGAATTACCAGCATCAAGATTTTTGGTAATCTGCCTGAAGACGCACGTTCGGCGACTTTCTCAATTGAACTTTGTGACGATTACGAACATGCCGACGTTATCACTGACGAAACGGGCCGTGAACCGCGCCGCCGGATGGTTAGCCTTGAAAAGCGGGATGAAACCGATTTGCTGGGCGAAGACTTGGCGGTTATCAAGCATGACCGAATGTACGAACTAGCTCTGGCTTTGGCCGGGAAAGTAGCCGGATAAATCAAAGCGAGGGCTGAATTAAAATGTCCGAAGAAGCAAACAAAATAACTGTGAATGACAATCCGGCTGAAAACCGCTTCGAGGCTCACGTGGGGCAATATCTGGCAATCGCGCAGTACCGCAGGCAGGGCCACGATATTATTTTCACTCATACCGAAGTGCCGGAAGAATTGGAAGGGCAGGGGGTCGGTGGCAAGCTGGTTCGCACTGCCCTTGATACGGCACGGGCGCAAAATCTGGAAGTCGTACCGCTCTGTCCCTTCGTGGCGGGCTATATCCGCCGCCACCAGGAATATCTCGATTTGGTCAAGCCTTCTTACCGTGACCGGGTGCGGGAGTAATACTAAAAAAGCACCTCTCGTCCTGGTTCAGAGACGAAAGGTGCTTTTATTTCTAACCGTTAAATCTGGTCGAGCTTGTAAACACACTGAGGCTTGTCCATTGCCACACATTCCAGCTCGGAAGCGGCAAACTGTTTTTTGGTGATAGCTGTCATTGCACCCACGAACACACCCATCGTGAAGGCGCAGTGTGGTTCGGAAGATTTTACTCCTGTGCTACACGCGCTTTCGCTAACCCGAATCTCGTAGCCTGTGCTGATTTGTTTCACCTCATCCACAATACACAGCCGGGTACCATCTTTACCCAAAATCCGATTTAGCGTTTCGGTAATTTTAGTGGTATCGTGCGGGTCAATACCCTTCAGGTAATCTTCCAGCGAAAGGCCGCGATACTTACCAGCCATTACAATCAAGCCGCGCCCTGCCGTTTCCTCGGCGTATTGCCGCAGGTAACGAAAACATTCCGCGCTCATATATGCATCCAGTTCGGGCCGTACTATAGACATGACTATTTCTCCTTGTAGAATGTTAATACGAATAAACTAAAAATAGACTTGAACAACTAGCTCAGAATATTGGCGATTTTTCGGGCAGTTTCGTTGGCCTCCAGACGGGTCATACCCAGATTCCCGCCGCGCCGCAAATTTACCGCCAGTAGACTTTGGCTGTCTACCGGGAAAATCAGGAAAAACCCATTATCGCATTGAATAATACTTTCGGCGGCCTCACCCATCATCAAATCTTTGGCAACCCGGCGGCTGATACCCAAAGTAGTCGCGGCAATCGCCCCTACCCGGTCAATATTAATACCACCACTAAAGCGGGCAGCGTACACGATACCATCGGTGCTAACTACGGCAGAACCGCTGACATCCCCGGTCAGGCTAAGGGCAAGTTCATCAAGAAGCTGGTTTAAGAGGTCGGTTTTTGAGGCTGTGGCAATCATGGCACACTTCTCCTTTTGTGAATAAACGTTACAAAATCAAAAGCAGTACGCAGGAAAATCGGATGAGGCTCCAAGCCTCGTGTGCTGCTTGTATGTTTACTTATTCAAATTAACACAATCGAGAAAAAATTTAGGTAAAAATTGGTAAAAAACTGGTAAAAACTAAGCTCTTGCCAAAAATTGGCTGAGTTTGCTTTCGAGGATTTGTCTATCCATGCCGCCAATTTGGACGGAGCGAACGATGCCGCTTTGGTCAATGAAAACGGTGGTGGGATAGCCGATAACGTTGAAGGTGGTTTTGAGCTTACCGTCCGGGTCGGGTAGCATGGGCCAATTAAAGTTTTGCTCCTCGACATACTTTTTGATAGTTGCCGGACTTTCGCCCAAATTTATGCCTAATAAAATAAGCCCGTCTTGCTGATGAGCCTGATAAGCCGCTTGCAGTTCGGGCATTTCGACTTTGCAGGGGGGACACCAGGTGGCCCAGAAATTCAGCAAAACTGGCTTGCCCCGGTAATCGCTTAGTTTAACGGTTTTGCCCGTATAATCTTTAACCTCGAAATCGGGGGCGGTATAACCAACTCGCGGGGCAATTTCTTCTTTGACTGGGCTTGTTCCGGCGGTGGTACTGCCCGAATTGGTAACAGCACCACAAGCGGTAAGACCCGTCAGCACAAGGAGAATAGCTAACCACTGAATACCGCTTGTCACCCGCTGATAGTTTTTCATAGGTTTATTAGCCCGCGATTTTGTCCATTGCTTGCTTGAAGCTGCTATAGCCAAACCACAGGCCAAAGCCCGTGAAGGCCAGCAGCACAGGAATATCAATCAAGATACCAATTTCGGGCGGGAAGCCATAGAAAAAGAACCGAATTGCATCTACTGCATAGGTCGTCGGGTTCATCAGGGTAATATTCCGCAAAAATTCGGGAATATTGCTCAAAGGGTAAAGTGTGTTCGATAAAAACAAAACCGGCAAATTCAGCAGCATAATGACCGAATGATAGCTATCCATACTTTTGGCACGACAGGCAATCCCCGCCGCTACGCCCACAAAACCAAGTGAGTATAGAGCGGTCAGGCCCAGTCCGGCCAGTAGCGCGGGCGGATTAAAGCGCAACCCGGCATCCAGAAAAAAGCCCAGCCAAATAACTATTATAGCCTGGAACAAGGCTTTGGTCAGGCCACTGGAAAGCGTACCAAGCAAAATCGAAAGGCGCGGGATGGGCGCGACCAGATATTCCTTGACTACGCCGTTAATTCTGTCCATCAGCATCGTCGCGCCACCCAAAATGGCGGCGGAAAGCCCGGTCAGCAGCATCACGCCCGGCGTAATAAAAGCTTGATAGTTAAACTGATTGCTACCGCTAACTACCCCTTCCATACACACGCCAAAAAGAAACATCCAAAGTACCGGGATAAACAGCGTGCCGCCGATTTCCATCGAGCTACTAAAGAATTTTTGCATATGCTTGAGCCAGAGAGTATATACTCCCGTTAGCCCTTCGCCGATAGCCCCGCTGCGTCGGACGGGGGTGATGCTCTGGCGCGATTTTACGACTGTTGCCATAACTTTTTCTTTTCTGTTTAGAGCTATAATTATCTCGCCAATTTGTAACCTGACAAGACAATTATAGCTTGAAGTTTACTTATTGTTTGTAACCTGAGCCTGTTCCTTTGAATCGGTGTTAGCATAGGTCGGAGTGTTATCGCGACCACGCCGACTTTCAAGAAACTGTACCAGTTTGCCCAATTCTTCCGGCTTTAGCACCGGGCCATAAGCGGGCATACCGTTTCCACCGTAAGAAATCCGGGTGATAAGCTGGGCTTCGGTATAGCGGCTACCTACGGCAGTCAGGTTTGGCCCACGTTGCCCACCGTATTCGCCGACTTGATGGCAGTACAGACAGCCTTTGCTATAGAAAAGCTGTGAACCGGCTACTACGTTGGCATCCGAGGAATTGACCACTTCTGCCGGAATGGGTTGAGCTTGCAGCTTGGGCGACCAGGGAGCTTGCTCACCCAAAATCCAGAGCGGGATTATGATAATAAATACCAGCCCGGCAATCGCCACCGCCCAGGGCCGACGGGTTGGAGCGCGTTCGCCCTTGTTGGCAAAGAACGGTAGTAAGAACATTAGAGCAAACAGGAACAACGGCCCTAGCAAAATCATCCAGGATTCGGCCTGCGCCGGAATAAGAGCCAGCACCGAGAAGAACCACAAAAAGTACCAGTCCGGGCGCGGGTAAGCTTCCAGCAAGGTTGGGTCGGGCGGACGGCCTAATTCTGGCGCACCAAAGAACAAAGCCAGAGCTGCGACCAAACCGATTTGCAACACCGCAAACACGGCATCGCGCCAGATACCATCCGGCCAGAACGGAACGCCCGTCTTTTTCAGCAAATCGTGGTATTCCTTGCGATAAGTTTTAGGGTCAACCACAACACCACGGCGGGGCGGTTCGGATACACCATTGCGAATTACCAGATAAAGATGGAAACCCACCATTAAAAAGATAATTCCCGGTATAAAGAACACGTGGAAGCTAAAGAAGCGGCTCAGGGTCGCGCCGCCAATATTATTTCCGGCCAGTAAAAATTGTGATATTTGATTTCCTAAAAATGGGGTACGACTTGCCATCGAAGCCGCCACGACCACCGACCAAACCGCCGTTTGGTCCCAGCGCAGCAATTGCCCGGTAAAGCCCATCGCCAGCGTTACCAATAGCAAGACTACGCCAGTTAGCCAGTTCATTTCACGCGGGAATTTATAAGCTCCAATCAGGAACACATGTAAAATGTGCGCCCCGATTAGCAAAATCATGGCCGATGCCCCGAAATAGTGCATACCACGCATTAGCCCGCCAAAGGGAGCTTCATGGCTAATATAATTCAAGCTTTCGTAAGCATTTGAAGTCGAAGTCACATAGTTAGTGCCAAGTACAATCCCGGTCACTACCTGTACGATAAAGGCCACCAGTACTGCGCTACCCAGCACGTACCACCAACCCTCTTTCCAGTCAGTATATGGCACTTTGTGGCGCAGAATAGGCCGGATGAAGCGGAACAGGCCAGAACGGTCTTCTACCCACGCTCCTACACTTTTAAACACCTTCATAGTACGCTGCTTCTTTCTAGGTTAGGGGCTATGCGCCGCCACTTGCTCCACCGGCTAACGGGATACCCGTAGCCTTAACTTCGACCCGACCATTTACCACTCGAACAGGATATTTGGCTAGGGATTCGGGGGGCGGGCCTGCCGCAACTGTACCATCCTTATTATACACCCCACCGTGACAGGGGCAAAGAAAAACTTGTGCACCGGGAACCCAACTAACCGGGCAACCTAAATGGGTGCAGTTTACTGCAAAAGCGGTAAATTTATCGCCCGGTTCGCGCCGTATCCAGGCAGCAGTTTGGGCGGCCACCCCCGACCAGGGTACAGGTGAAGCATCTTCAAAGGCAACCTGCTTGGTTTCGCCTTCCTTGAAATCGGTAATGCCACCAATCGCCCGCCAAACTTCGGGGGCGGAAATAAAAAGCGGGCCAATCAAGTAACCAATCGCCGGAATACCGACAATCGCGCCACCCGCCGCCGACAAAATAACGGTGACTTTGCTCAAAAATTTGCGTCGCGAAAGAGCTTCGGGCGTATCCTGAGCCGGGTCGTATTCCAAAAATTCGTCCTCGTGGCCCAACGCATCTATAGTGTCTTCTTTACTTGAATCAGTTATCGGCTCGTCTTCACTCAACGGCAAGCGTCTAGTGTTTATGATGTTCTCGCTGCTCATTTCGTATATCTCCTATCCAGCCAGCAAGGGAAATAAAAAACAAAATTACCCCAACGCCAGAAATAAACAAAGAAGTTACCACGCCAAAGGCCAGAAAAGTAATCGCTACCGCCATTAGTACCGGCCAATAAGTTGGGGCGGGAATGTGTTCCGGCTTGGGCGCACCCCAACCGGGTTTAAGACCAACGTTCGACATATGGGCTTCCGGCGCGGGGTTATTTGGCCGAGCCACTGCCTGATTAACTGGTCCGCCCGCCTTCGGAATTTCGGGCATATTACCGCTTAATTCCGGCTGGACGGGCTTATCGGTTGTTTTATCCGGGTTAGAATTACGATTGTTTGTCGTCATAAAAGTTCCTCTCTCAAAGTTACGGCTCTTTCTCGTTCCGTCGCCTGAACCAAAGCTTTTTCTTCTGCTTTATCAGTATCACTATCAGCGTCATGCGTTTTAAGGGCCATTTCTTGCGCCCACGCTTCGTCTCGCGCCGCTTCATCTTGTGAACTAAACCAATTACTTAGCACCCACAAAATCGCTGCCAGATAAATCGGCCCACTGGCAACCCACATTATCAGGCCGCCGACTTGCTGGTCGAGCGCAGCCGATACTCTCCAGCCCTGCCGGATTGTTGGTAGCAGGCCCAACCAATCGTGCGGGTTCTGGTAGCCCGCATAAAGCGGTGGAGCAAAGGTTAGCAAAATCCCTAGTATCAAACTGGCAAACCCTGCCGTAAAAAGATAAACCATTGCCGGAAGGGTGGTTAATTGCCGTTCCCTTAGCGGGGTTAGTACCGGCCACCAGAAAATCGTCGAAGTCACCAGAAAGCTGAGATGTTCCACAATGTGTACATTATGGTTATCCAGCGTGGCCTGGTACAAAGCCGGAATGTGCCAAAACCACATTGTGCCAATCCCCGCCAGCAACGCGACTAGGGGCAAGGACAAATAACGTTCGGCCCGGAACAAAAAGGGCTTTTCCAGAGCCTTACGCAAGCGTTTGGGCGGCAAACTGACCAGTAATAAAGGTGGCACAAATAGCATTAGCAGCAAATGTTGTACCATATGTGCGCTGAATAAATAGGTATCCCCCAGGGTGTGCAAGGGCGATACCAGCGCGATTAGCAGAAACAAATCACCCAGAATAAACCAGACCCAACGCTGGCGCGGGCGAAAATCCTGCCAGACCATATAGCAAACCAGCAGTGAGATGCAGCCGATTATTACCGAAGCATCCCACTCCCAGGTTTTGGTCAGAATATCCCAGATGCTAACCAAGCTAATTTCCTGTCATAGCCACCAGGCGGTCTATTACCATCATCAGGTACAGAACCGCAAGGTAGGTATTGGAATACTTAAAGAGCCGCATGGCCCGACTTTGGCTGAAATTGCACAAGAGCCGGAAAGCCTTTTCTACAAAAACCGCCCCTAACCCTGCCGCCGCTACTAGATATATCCAGCTAAGAGCGTTCAGCATAAAAGGCAAGAGTGTTACCGCAAATAGCAGCACGGCATACAGCAAAATGTTCTGGCGGGTAAACTTTTCGCCCTTCACCACTGGCAGCATCGGGATACCCGCCGCCGCGTAATCTTCCTGTCGCACCAGAGCCAAAGCCCAGAAATGAGCCGGTGTCCAGAAGAAAATAATAGCGAAAAATAGTAGCGCGGGCAAATCCAAACCGCCTGTTACCGCCGCCCAGCCGACTAGCGGTGGCACTGCTCCCGCCGCGCCGCCAATTACGATGTTTTGGGCAGTGCTACGCTTGAGCCACAAGCTATAGACGAACACATAAAACAAATTGCCCGACAGAGCCAAAGCCGCCGCCTGAATATTTACCATTACCAGTAATTCCAGCACCGCAATGGCACTGATGCCAATCCCGAAAATCAAAGCGTTGCGCGGCGAGATTTTGCCGGATACTACCGCCCGACGTTTGGTACGCCGCATTTTCGCGTCAATATCGCGGTCAATATATTGGTTGATGGCGTGCGCTCCGCCCGTTGCCAGCACTCCGCCCAGTGTTACCCACCAGATAAGTTCCAGCAAATTACGTTCGGTTGGTTGGTGTACCGCCGCAATCAGCATCGAAGCCACCGTCGGCACTACCAGCAAGGGTATGACGTGCGGACGCATCAGGCCAATATAAAGCAGGATTTTGGCTTTAAGGGTAGTCGGTAGTCGGTAGTCGGTTGTTGGTGAGAATTTTTGAGTTGCGAGTTGCGAGTTGTGTGTTGCGAGTTGTGGGACTCCGGTTGCCGAGGTTTGTAAGGCTTCGACCAGTTCAGTTGACCCAAATTCATCCTGGTTTTGCGGTTCGCCTTTGTCAGGAGAATCATCTTCGGGTTTGGCTTGGCTTTCGCCCATCCATAAGAAGGTGGTCATCACGATAAGCGCGGCCCAGGTCGCGGCGGCTAAGGCTAAATGCGTTCCCTTTGCTACCGGGCTGGCGTTTGTCCAGATGGTGAACGCTCCGACGAAGACCTGCGAAACGTAAAGCAGACCCAGCGCGTGAACCGAGGTCATTAACCGTTTGTCGTGCCGCCGGGTTAGCCAGATAGCTACGCCCATAAACAGCAAGGCTACATCCGAAAGCCCCACCGATAGACGATGCCCAAAGTTAATCCATTGCTGGCCGGTTTGAGGCAAAAGGCTGGTCGGGCTGCACTGCGGCCAGGAAGGACAGGCTACCGTTGCATCCGAGCCAATCACCCACGAACCCGTGAACATGGCGACATACGTCCAGACTACCGTTGCCAGAGCCAGCCATTTCAGGACTGAGAGAAAGTTGCGAGTTGCACCAAAGTTGTTAGTTGTTAGTTGTTGGTTGTTAGAGAAAACAAGGTAGTCGGTAGTTGGTAGTCGGTTGTTAGGGAATGATTCCGACTTCATACTTCCGACTTTCGACTTGTCTTTGATACTTAGTTCCGACTTGTTTCGTGCATGGGTTCGGGCGAAAATTGCCAGAAGCACGACAGCCGCCATCAAAATCATCGAATTGCCCATGTGGAAAGCCGACCAGGTATGTCCGGCGTTAAATAATACGGTCAGGCCGCCAAGAATAGCTTGTGCCACATAGCTGACCCCAAGCAAAAGGGCCATTACCATGAGACGGCGCGGGCGGCGATACCAGAGTAAGGTAACAGCAATCGTCAGCACCATAAGCCAGCCTAGTACAAAGCCGACCAAGCGGTGCGTCCATTCTATCATTTCGTGAATTTCAAAGTTTGGCAAAAGCCGTCCGTGACATAGCGGCCAGGATGCACCGCAGCCCGTCCCCGATTCGCTGACACGTACTAAACCACCCAGCACGATTAGCAGCCAAATCGAAACTGCCGAAGCCAGGGTCAACCGGCGATACCACTTGAGTGGAAATCGCCAGTTACGAATAGCTTGTACGGGGTTTGCTCTTGCTTTGGATGATACTTCTTCGTTGAGCAACACTTTATTCCCCCCTAGCCGAAAAATGTCGGTATAACATAAATCATTGTAAACAGGATGACCCAAACCACGTCTACAAAGTGCCAGTACCACGAAACGGCGGTCAGGGCCGAAGAATGACCGCTATCAAAATCTCCCAGAGCTGCCAGTAGTGCCATAATACTTAGGGCCAGCAACCCGGCGATAACGTGCATACCGTGAAAGCCAGTCAGGGTAAAGAAAGTCGTGCCGAACAGGTTGCGGCTCATCGTAATATTATCGTTAATCAGGGTCGAATATTCTATCCCCTGCCCGACAATAAAGATTAAGCCCATCACCGCCGTCACCACCAGCCAGAACACCAAAGCGCGACGGTTGCGCTTCACCAAAGCCCGGTCAGCCAGAAATATCGTACCTGAACTGCCCAGCAGGAAAGCGGTAAATATGGCGGTCTGCCCGAAGTTCAAGGCTTCTTTGGCGTTTGGCCCTTTAATGCCGCCCGCCTGATAATACAAATAGGTCGTAATCAAAGCTCCAAAAAACGAAAGCTCCGATAGCAGGAAAATAACCATCAACATTTTGCTGGGGTCAAGCAAAATCTTTTGAAACGGCGTTTGGGGCGATTGCGAATTTTGGGCCATCATATCTCTGGCGTTAGTGGCATCCTTCCCCAGATTCATTTCGGCGCGGCGTGCCTCGCGTGCATCGGTACTCATTATTCTTCGCTACTCCTTCGCTTCTCGCCATTTTTCATGGGGTCGTTTTCCTTACGCATCCAATCCTGATCGTTCGGGTATTTCAAATCCCAGAGCGGGCGACGACCTTTGATGGGTGGCAACTGGTCAAAGTTGTGGATTGGCGGCGGTGAAGTTGTGGCCCATTCCAGCGTCCAGGCATCCCACGGGTTGTCCGAAGCTCTCTCGCCCTTTATCAAGCTGATAACCACGTTGATAAGGAACACCAGCACCGAGAAGGCCAGCAAAAATGCCCCGATAGTCGAAATCAGGTTCATAATGCCCCAACCCGCCAAGTCCGGGTAAGTGTAAACGCGGCGCGGCATCCCGATTATGCCCAGAATATGCTGGATAAAGAAGGTGGCGTTAAAGCCAATAAAAGTCAGCCAGAAATGCCATTTGCCCCACTTTTCCGAAAGCATGCGCCCGGTCATTTTGGGAAACCAGTAATACGTCCCGGCATATACCGCCATTGCCGTACCGCCGAATAGCACATAGTGCATATGGGCTACAACGTAATAGGAGTTGTGGGTCTGCCAGTCAATCGGCACAATCGCGAACGTTACCCCGGTGATGCCGCCTATCGTAAACAAAATCAAAAACGAGGTAGCAAACATCATTGAGGTAGTAAAGCGAATTTTGCCACCCCACATTGTTGCAATCCACGTAAAGATTTTTACGCCAGTTGGTACGGCAATCAAGGCACTGGCCGCCCCAAAGAAAAAGTTCCAGACCGGGCCGAGGTCGGCGGTAAACATATGATGGGCATATACTCCAAAGCTCAGGAACAAAATCGCGACGGTAGAGCCAGCCACGAAAGAATACCCGAATAGCGGCTTGCGCGAGAACACCGGGATAACTTCGGATAGCATCCCAAAGGCGGGCAGTACCATAATGTAAACTTCGGGATGGCCGAAAGCCCAGAAGATATGCTGGTAAAGGGTAGAGTCACCTCCGCCTTGCACCCGGAAGAAGTGCGCCCCAAGCTGGCGGTCAGCCAAAAGCATTGCCAGAGCCGCATTCAGAAAAGGCAAAGCTCCGATAAGCAAAAAGCCATTGATAAAAACTGTCCAGCTAAACATCGGCATTTGGGTCAGGCGCATTCCTGGCGCACGCAGCGTCAGGGCGGTAACAATAAAGTTAATGCCACCTGCTACCGAACCAATACCCGTGACGGCCAGCCCCAAAGCCCAGTAATCCGAGCCTAACCCGGTTTCGTAAGGCTTTTCACTCAAGGTCGGGTAGTTAAACCAGCCACCCTGGGGGGCAGAGCCGGAAACAAAGCTGTAATAAAGCAACAGGCCGCCAAAAAGAAACAGCCAGTAACTCATCGAGTTCAGACGGGGGAAGGCCATATCCCGCGCCCCGATTTGCAAGGGCAGAAAATAGACCCCAAAACCAATCAGCACCGGCATAACCGCCAAAAATATCATAGTTGTGCCGTGCATGGTAAATAACTGGTTGTAGGCAGTAGGAGACAAAAAGGTGTTTTGCGGCGTACCGAGCTGAATACGCATAAACAAAGCTTCAATCCCACCTACCAGCAGAAAAAAGACCGAAGTCAGGATGTAGAGAATGCCGAGCAGCTTATGGTCAACAGTTGCTACCCAACTAAGCAAGCCTTCCTTCTCACTAAGAAAAGGAAGGGGCTTTACTGGTTCTGGTACTAACGGTATATCGCTCATTTTAACCCCTCTAGGTATGCTACTAAATCACTCATATCCTGATCACCTAACTGGTAGCCGGGCATCAAGACTCCTGGTTTGATAACTTGCGGGTTGTAAATCCATTTTGCCAAATTTTCAGGCGTATTGTTCATTACTCCCGCCCCGATAATGCTACGCGCTCCAAAGTGGCTCAAGTTCGGGCCAACTTTAGCCTGAGCGTTTGTCCCGTTAATGGCGTGGCAATTAATACAGGTATTGCCCAAAAAGATTTTCTGACCGCGTGCCGGGTCGCCGCCCGCCTTCAGGGTTTGGGCCGAAGGCGTTACGGTATTGGCCGGAGCAGTTGGAGCCGGAACAGCCGCACTTTCGGCACCAGGCGGGTTTGCCCCCTGCGAAGCCTTGCTTTGATTGGCAGCCCAGGCATCATACTGGGCCTGCGGTTGCGAAACTACTTTAATAAGCATCCAGGCATGAGGCCCGCCGCAATAAAAAGCGCAAGCCCCGTAATACTGGCCGGGTGTATCGGATTGAATCCAGGTATAGTTATCTCTGGCCGGGCTAACGTCCATTTGTCGGCCCAACTGTGGCACCCACCAGCCGTGTAATACATCCGAAGAAAGGTAACGGATGTAAAGTCGCTTGCCCGTCGGCACATGCAATTCATTGGCAGTCGTAAAGTTACCATCTTTCAGATAGCGGTATTCCCACCACCATTGATGGCCCACAATTTCAATATCGGGCTGCTGGTCGGCGGCGGTTTTTGGCGGGTCAGATATACCCATATAAATCAGGGTCAAAACCATCAAAATAGTCGCCAGCGCGAAAGGCCCAATCGTCCACATTACTTCGAGTCGGGTATTACCGGCAGTTTGGGTAGGCTCGGTATTATCGCCCGGACGGCGGCGGTAGCGGATAATGTTCCAGATTACTAATCCTGTTACCAACATTAGCACCCCTAGCCCGATGACAAGGCTCAGGATAAACAAATCCGACATAGCCTTTACCTGGGGCGAGTCAGGGTCGAATACAGAACCTGATACTGGTGGCATATCGCCTCTTTCTTCTAGTTGCACTAAATTAACCGAACAATTGGTAAACCAATCGGCAAGGACAATCGAATTTGGGCAAAATTTAAGCTAACCTGATGGTTTGCTAAACCAGTAAGTTAAAATAAACAAGCCCTAAACTACCCTTAGATAGCCCAAAACTTCAAGATAGACTAACCAGGGTCGAATACGGATTATTACCTGTGTACAACCGAACACCCTTTTCGCTTAGGTGCGGCCAAAAATAAAAGATAAATGAGCAGGGTTATCTGGCTGAAAAAGTTTTTTCTAGGCCAGTAACACCCAGGGTGGCAGGTGGTTAGAAGTGTGCAGCAGCAGCGTTGCGAAGCAGACCGATAAAACCAACCCATCGCCTCTTTCAAGGTACGGACTGTTACACAGGATTATACCACTTCTCCCGGCATTTTGTGTGCCAAAGCTTGCAAAATTATTAAGATTAGCTGAGTTTGTTTAAATTTCACAAATTTTTCGCAAACAAAATTAAAAAAGAGCTAATTGAGCCTTACTACAAACAAACTTGAACTGCTCCCGGTGGGTGAACCTATGGCTTTAACCAACCTCATCTTCCTCAAATACCGCTCAACTTGTATTCGGCCTCGCTAAAATGCTATAATCTGCTTTGTGCTAATTTATTAAATAAAAAAGCAAGGAACTGCTTGCAGCGCGGCAAGTTTGGCTGGCTAGAAGAACGAGGAGCGATTTCCGGCAATGAAATTAGACATGAGTATTGTAGAAAACGTGGCAAATCTGGCCCGGCTTGGTTTGGATGAAGCGGAAAAAGAGCGGATGCGCGAAGAACTTCCTCCAATTTTGGAGTATTTTGAGGTTCTCAATGAACTGGATACCAGCCCCATCCCGCCGACGGCTCAGATTATCAGCGTCCAAAATTTGATGCGGCCTGATGAGGTTCGGCCTTCCGCACTACCCGCCGAGGTGTTAGCCAATGCTCCTGCCCGCGAAGCCGATTATTTCCGGGTGCGGCCCATTTTTGAAAGATAGGAGAGCGGTTCTTGGAACTTTACGATCTGACAATTAAGGAAGCCGCCGAAAAGCTGCGTAAGGGCGAAGTATCCAGCCGGGAACTAACCGAAGCGCATTTGCGGCGAATTGAAGCAGTTGACGACAAAGTTAAAGCTTATTTGACCATTACCCGTGATTTGGCTTTGCAGCAAGCGGACGAGGCTGACCAGATTCTGAGTAGCGGGGCTGATAAAAGCAGCCTTAACCCGCTTTTTGGCGTGCCAATGGCCCTTAAAGACGTATTTTCCACCAAAGGGGTACGCACCACTTGCGGCTCTAAAATTCTGGAAAACTTTGTACCGATTTACGATGCGACGATTGCCCGCAAGTTGCGCGAGGCCGGAGCGGTCTTGCTGGGCAAGCTGAATATGGACGAATTCGCGATGGGTTCATCTACCGAGCATAGTGCCTATCAACAAACCGCTAACCCCTGGGATTTGGAAACTGTGCCGGGTGGTTCGAGCGGTGGCAGCAGTGCTTCGGTGGCGGCGCGGGAAGCTTTTTATACGCTTGGCTCAGATACGGGTGGTTCAATCCGGCAACCGGCTTCGCTTTGCGGGGTGGTTGGGCTAAAGCCGACCTATGGCCGGGTTTCGCGCTATGGTTTGGTAGCTTTTGCCAGTTCGCTGGATACGATTGGCCCTTTTACCCGTACTGTCGAAGATTGCGCCCTGGTAATGAACGTTATCGCCGGACATGACCCGCTCGATAGCACCTGCATTAATGCGTCCGTCCCCGATTATACTCAATCGCTAACCCCTGACCTCAAGGGCGTGCGGTTGGCCTTGCCCAAAGAATATTTTGTGGAAGGTATGGAACCGGGCGTAGAGCAAGCCGTTCGGGAAGCGGTCAAAAAATTGGAAGAATTAGGCGCGGAAATCGACGAAGTTTCAATGCCGCACACTAAATATGCACTGGCAACTTATTATATTATCGCTCCCGCCGAAGCCAGCGCGAATTTAGCTCGTTACGATGGCGTAAAATATGGCTACAGCGACCCCGCCGCCCAAACGATGTGGGAAAGCTTTTTCCGTAGCCGTGACCAGGGCTTTGGTCGGGAAGTCAAACGCCGTATCATGATTGGTACTTACGCCTTGAGCAGTGGCTATTACGATGCTTATTATATCAAGGCTCAAAAAGTGCGGACGATGATTAAAGGTGACTTTGACAAGGTTTTCGAGAAGTTCGACGCGGTTATTTCGGCCACTTCGCCGACGGTTGCTTTCAAGATGGGCGCGAAGATGAATGACCCGTTCGCGATGTATTTGAACGACGTATTGACTATTCCGGGCAATATGGCGGGCGTGCCGGGAATTTCTATTCCCTGCGGGTTTTCCAATAACTTGCCGGTTGGTCTGCAAATTCTTGGCCCGGTATTGGGTGAAGAAAAAGTTTTGCGGGTAGCCCACGCCTACGAACAGGCGACCAACTGGCACAAGCAAAACCCGCCGCTTTAGACCAGATTTTTGGCAGCTGCTTTATTGTAGGAGGGATTTCTAATCCCGACAAAACGGGTTTGGGTAAAATCGGGATTGGAAATCCCTCCTACAAGTGCGTATAAGATAAAGTAAGGAGTAGATGAAGCTGACGGCGGCCACACCGCAGGTAAAATCTGATAACAAAGAGCAAATTAACCGAATTTGGCTGCAAAAAATTGGGCCGGGTTGGTGGGTTTTGCTCTTTTTTGTTTTGACCAGCTTTGTTTTTAGCTGGCCGCTTGTTACCGATTTGGGCGGCTCACTGTTTGACCGTAGCGACGCTTCAGATACAACCTGGCGGCTTGGCTCAATTGCTCACCAGCTTTTGCACGACCCGCTCCACCTTTACAGTTCCAATACGCTTTACCCGCAAACCCAAAACCTGCAACTGGACGAACTAATTGTCGGGAATGGTTTGTTATTCGCCCCGATTATCTGGCTGACTGCTAACCCGGTGCTGGCTTATAATCTGCTCATTTTATCATCCTTCGCCCTGAGTGGTTTCGCTATGTGGTTGCTCGTCCGGCATTTGACGGGTAGCAACGGCGCGGGGATTGTCGCCGGGCTGATTTATGCCTATAACCCCTGGCATCAGGGCCAATTCGCTCACGCCGGACTACTGGCGCAGGAGTGGATGGTTTTTGCCCTTTATTTCCTGATACGTTTCACCGAGCAACCTCGCCCTTTGGCCCGTCGCAGTCTGCTTTATTTAGGATTATTTATCCTGTTTTTTGATTTACAAATTCTCTGTGCGGGCTACTATGCCTATTTCACCGCTATTCTCTGTGGCTTTTACCTGCTCTATTACTTCATTCGAGGTTCAAGGTTCAAGGTTCAAGGTTTAAGGTTCAAGGAAAAGTCGGAAGTCGGAATTAGTAAGTCGGAAATTAACTCGCAACTCGCAACTCGCAACTCGCAACTTCTTCCCGATAACTGGCAACCGACAACCGACAACCCTGTCCCCTCTAACAACCAACAACTAACAACTAACAACTTCTTCCAACAAATCGGCTTGCTGGCTATCGCGGGAGTGCTGGCTTTGGGGCTGCTTTTTCCGTTTGTATGGCCTTATGTGCAGGCACAAAGCGAATACGGGTTCAAGCGCGATATTGCCGAGACCCGTTATTGGAGTGCTGCCCCGGTTAGTTTGCTCAGGACAAATACCCGAAGCTGGCTGTACAAACCAGTCCAGCGCGAAATTCTCAAGGCCAAAAGCAGTACCGAACGGATTATGTATCCCGGCCTGATAACGTTGGGTTTGGCCCTGTTCGGGATTTTCTTTGGCTTGAGAAAGCGGCAGGGCTTGCGCTGGACTTTTGGCTTACTGGCCCTGACCGCCCTGATTTTAAGTTTTGGCCC
>JBBQGP010000015.1:0-47224 GCA_038323095.1 Chloroflexia bacterium
TGGATTACCAGTGGAACAAGAGCGCGAAAGCCCAGCAGTACATCGAGGGGACGGGCTGGTTCTTACTCAAGAACTGGGACAAGTGGAAAGTATTAGCCGGACAGTACACCTCGAATGGGTTAGCAATCGGCGAAAGCGATAGCCTTTCAACTTATGCTCTGGCAAGCACTCAGGCCAGCTTGCTAAACCAGATTGACACCGCCAAACGCAAGGCGAAGGGTGAAAGAGTAGACAATATTGGCAGCACCGCCAGCCAGGTCGAAATTATTTCTCAGGGCTTTATGGGCCGCTACTTCCGCATTGAGAATGTGGGCGGCTACTGGATTAAAGAAGATAACATTGGGGCGCAGCAATGGGGCTGGATGGGTACGGCAATGTACCTTGAACGCCTGAACCTGAACTTCGAGGTTAAGACCAGCCAGAGCCAGGAGACCAAGTAAAGCAGGCTACGGTCAGTGGTTGGCAAGTAGTAACAACCACTGACTGTATCTAACCCGCAAAGAAGCGGAACAATTAAACAGTTAAAGTAGGCGAACAATTACGCTTTAGTCAACAAAGAACCTTCGACCAACCGCCGACTACTAATAACTGAAGGCAGCGCAGCAGCAGCGCAATTAAATTAAAAAGGTGGAACTAAATCCGGGGATACGCCCCTTGTTGGAGAAGGAGACTACAATGCTTACGGACAAACCCGGTTTCTCGGTTCTGAACGGGCAAGAGCCTGAAGAAAAACCTGAAACCGCCGCACAGCACGATAACGATGCTATTTTGGAAATGTACCTAAATCGGCTGGTAAAAGATAGCGACGAAGAACCAGGCGAAGTTACCAGCCAATCGCAAGCCGGCAAGCCTTTCGGTTCAGTACATCTAAATCATTCCTGGCCGACTCAGTCGGCGATGCCAGAGATTAGCTTGCGCCCGGCTGCCCCACTTGAATTCGCTTCGGCTTCCGGCACGAAAGAAATCAAGCTGGCGGTGGGCCAAACTGCTACGCCGAACGCAGCCGAAGAAATTGAGCTTGGGCCGAAGACTAACTCCGGGTTTGAGCGGCAAGAAGAAGCTAACCCAGGCCAAAGCTTTACTACCCTGAAACCGCTTATGCTGGATTTGCCACAGGAAGTAATCGAAGCCGCACCTGTAGTACCGTCGGTAGAAGAAGTCGAGGCCGGGCAAGCTCCTGAAATTACGCTGACTTCGGGAGTAGGCACAACCCAGGTACCTTTGATAGAAGCAGTTCCAGCTATAGCCGGGAAAAAAGAAGCAACTTTGCTAAATCTCAGGGAAAGTTGGGGTAGCCTGTTCAGGGTTTTGATTGCCAGCCTGCCAGTTTTGCTAATTGCTTTGGGCTTGCGCTTTTGGGATATTAACCGCCAGTCGGCCTTTATGGACGAAGCCAGCAACATTATCACCGGGCGGATGTTACTGGAACAGGGCAAGCTTTACGCTAACGCTTTGACCTGGGCCTTTGGTTCGCCGATTTACGCGGTACTGGTCGGGGTTTTTGACCAGCGCGGCGGGTTGCTTTTGGCGCGTGGCCTGAGCATTATTGCCGGGCTGGTGACAGTGCTATCGGTTATTTTTATGACATTGGGACTTTTCAAGGTTATTCCGGGCAGCAAGGAACAGGCCCGCGCCGACTTTGCCATTTCGTCTCGCCCGGTAATGGCGGCCTTGCTTGCCGGGTTAGTCGTAGCGATTATGCCTACCGCGATTGCCCTTTCCCGTTTTGCGACTTACGATGCAACGGCAATTGGCTGGTTCGCTGCCGGATGTGCGGTATTGGCCTGGGCAGTACGGGAAAGCCGGATAGCCCGTGCTACCGGCGAGAAACGTACCCTGAGCATTTTTGCCCTATTCCTGGTAGCAGCGACCCTGCTGTTTCTGGGCTTCCTGACCAAATACGTTATCGCTTTATTCTTCCCGGTACTTTGTATCTTGATAATGCTTATTCCTGGCACTCGTATCAAGGGCATTATCAGCTTTGTGTTGCCGCTTAGTCTGGCCTGTCTGTTTTACTACATTACCTATTCCAGAGAGTTGGGGGCTTTACTCCAGTTTGCGGGAGGTTACAAGGATTTACGGACGGACGATTGGTTCCGGGAATACTTTATCAATCGCTTCGATATTTTGCTGGTAATGCTGTTTGGCTATTGGGGCTTGCGGCAAGCTATCCGCAATCAGCGTAGCGAAGTGGGCTTTATTCTCTGGGGCGGGACTCTGGCGATGATAGTTTTCCAGTTTGCGACCCGTGCCGACTTCGATTATTGGAAACACTCGGTCTACATTATCCTGATGCTTGCGCCGCTAATTGGCTGGCTCTGGGCCGACTGGACTTGGTGGGACGAGCCGTTTGAAGTTCACTCGCCCCGTATCCGGGCCTGGTGGGGCAGACGCAAGGCTAAAGCGGTGGGCTATAGCGGTACGCTGGATTTTCTGGAACAAAGTATCGGCGGTAATACCCGCACCGAACGGCCCGGTTCGTACAGCTTGATGGGTGCGGTAGCGGCGGTTCTCCTGTTGATTGGCTTAATCTGGTCTACCAATACTTCAGAAGAATTGATTACACATTGGCCTTCGGTTGCACCGGGCGTGCAGGAAATCAAGGACTACAGCACCGAGGCGATGAAGCAAGACCCCCAAAATATTTTGGTGGATGATAGCGGCTTGATGTACTATATGTACACTAATAAAATCCCGGTAGATAAAGTGGTTACACCTTTCTTTATTGAGTACCAGAATTACAAGGGGTTAGCCGACCCCGAAGCCTACGCTCTGGCGGTTCGCAACCAGCAGTATAGTTTGGTAATTCTGGATGGCGCAGCAACCAATCGCGGTTATCAAATTTGGCAGGTAGTACGGCCTATTCTGGAAAAAGGCGATTTTTACGAGAAGGTTTACGAAAAGCCGCTCGACTCGCAGCATTTGAACCGGGCGCAATCGCTGGAAATCTATCGGTTGATGACCTCGGATGAGCAGAAGCAAGCCAAAAGCCAGCCGAAGCCCAAACCCGTGACGCAACCTGCTACACCTGTTGCCACCCCTGTCCCGCAGAATTTCGGCGGGCCAAGTATCACGGCAACAGCAGTAGCGGCCAAATCGAACCCGCAGCCCAGCGTAAACCCAACAGTTGTTCCGGCTACTACGGCTGCACCAGTAAGCAATGATGTACCACAACCGACCCCGACCACGGGTTCTGCCCCAACCCGCACTCCGGCGGCGGCGGCAGTAGTGGCGCAGCTTTACCCGGAAAACGCGGCCTATGATTTCTCGAAGGGGGATGAAGGCTGGGGTTTGCTGCCCGATAAAGGCGAACTGCAACCCGGCGCGGCGGTAGCGGCTACCGATGCGGTCAAACTGGAAAATCATTCGTCCTTGAAATTTACTCCTGTAGTCGCGACCAAAAACTACACGGTAGGGATAAATCGGGAAGGCAAAGTTCGTAAGGTCAGCCTGTTTGTCTATATTCCGGCAGACAAAGCCGGTGGGGATGTGCGAATGGGCATGTACTACTTTACGAAGGATTGGAAATGGAACGACGATACTTTCCAGACAAAGGTAACGCCCGGTCAATGGACGGAACTCAAGCTGGAATTACCCGAAGCAACCGATATTAGGCAATTTGGCTTGAAATTGGTCGGGTTTAGCGGCTCAATCTACATCAACGGCGTGAGTGTAGAATAAAGCTGCTGGAGATATTTGGCCGGGACAAAGGAGAAACCCGGCCAGGCTCTCCCTTTTGGAACATACCTCTTCCTTAATCCAACAATCTCCACCTCATTTTGAGACAAAGCAAGCGAGTAGTAGCTGCCTCGCTTGCTTTTTATTTTTTATAACATTTTCAAATACGGCTTTTCAAAGCTTGAAATTAGAAAAAGTTAGATGAAGAAAAGTTATTTGGCGGTAGACATTGCCATATCCGAGGGCAATTTGGAATAATCTTCGCGTCCCCGATACTCGGCTATCCAGGAATTAACCTGCCAGTTATACTGATAGGTATCGTTGCCCGCGCTGGCCGGAGCATAAACCCGGATAATGCTGCTTACCCGGTCTAAACCAACCCCAACATAATAAGTTGAAATCAGTTTGAACCAATCTTCCGCCGATTCTTTCCAGGTATCGTATTTGCGCCAGCCGCCCGCACATTTATAGCCGGAGGTACAAATAATGTTGCCAATGTTTTTATTGTAAATCGGCGCACCAGCTTTGCCGTAATAGCTTTCTTTTCTGAAGAAGGCCAGCAAGAAAGCCGGGTCTATATTGTAAACAAAACTACGATTGTAAATAAACTGAGCAAAATCGGCTTCTTGCGTAATCGCCGGGCTGTTCACCTCGCGCAAAATTGCTTCGATAGTGCTAAGGCTTAAACTAACTGGTACATCAACTTTATCACTTTGCCCTTTGCCAAAAGGCTGGCCGAAACGGTTCAAAACTTTAGCTTCTTCGGTAGTTACAATCTTGAAATCACTGGCAGAAGCCCAACCACCCCATTCCAGCTCGTTGCTCCATACAAAAACTTTATCGTCCTGCTTGCCCCATTGCTCTACTACGTAGCTATAGGGCAAATGCAGCCTTCGCCATGCGCCCGCTTGTTCCGGGCCAGACATTATATTTGAGCCTTCGGCTTTAATTACTATCGCAACTGGATTCGCGGGCGGCGGTGTAGCCTCGTTATCCGCAATTGTCCCGAATTGGGAAAGGTAATTGATTGCTACCAATCCGAGACTAAACAAAACATGCTGCAAAAAACACTCCTGACACTATTTCAGCCAAGATTTTTTTATTTTTCCCAAAATCTTTAATTTTTAATTGATACAATCGTTATCCTGGCCTACTATTACCTATAGACGCACTCTGTCGGGTCGGGCCAAACTGCCACCCGGATTCAGACCAAGGACAAGCCAGGCTCGCCCACATTTTGGAATAAACCAACAGAGTAAAAATGCGCTATTACTCAATAACCACGTTGTTCATAAAGAATTAACCCATCGCGCAGTGGGGTGTATTATACCAGTATTTTTCCAGAGGTCAAGTTTAGTTTAGTAAACCCGCACAGGTGCGGCTGTCACATAAATTTTTAGAAGCATTATTTTGTAGCAGCAAAGCAACTAAAGTGGTTACTGCTGCCGGGTAGAATTGAATAAAGCTGTTTGCCGGGAAAACTTTTTATTCTCAGGCCATTCAAAGTATTATTGCCGCTCAAAACCAGACCGTCAACTACAGGAGTAGCCGCGCCCGTCCAATTCAGGGTAATTCCCGGCCCATTGGGGCAACCACCGTCCAGCTTTATCCCGGCGGGTACTTTTTGCAGCTTGTCGCTAATATCAACCTTCTTGACGCCTGCGCCCGGCGCGAAAAGAATTGCGTTTGGGCCGGGCGTAATATTTTTCAGGGCAAAAGAGAGCGAACCGGGCGCAAAAGTGCCATCATCAAGGGCGGAGGTAACAGCATAAACCGAGCGAGAAGCCTCAATATTGCCGTTTAGGTCAACCGCCCGGTATTCCAGAAAAGGATTAGCCGAAGTAAGGGTTGGCGGAGTGTTATATTTTGTCCAATTTCCGCCAGACAAACGATATTCAATCCCGCTTACCCCAATATTGTCCGTTGCACTCAAAGTCAGACCAAGCCCGTTGGCAACCTGTGCGCCGGAAATGGTGGTAAGCGGGGGTGCAGTATCGCTGAAATCGAAGCTGGCATCTTTGGTAAAAGCGGCTAATTTAGCCTGACCGCTTATCGAGGGATGAAAATAGTCGAGGGTCGAAACATCGGCGGCAAGATAAGGATTGCTGAATACAGTATTGTTATCAAAGCGGCAATGTACATACAGGGTGCAAGTTTGTTTAAGAGCCATATTAAAATCAATAATACGCTGGCGCACCCGCCCGCGCTGGGCATCGTCCGCACTACTGGAAAGCATGGCCGGGCAGATATTAAAACCATTCCATCTACCTTGTGCATTAGAATCATTGTGCAGCACCGACCACAAGTTATAAATATCGGGAATACTGGCTACAAAAATACGAGCGTTGGGTAAGCCTCCGCTCAAAACGTTCATGGCGGCCTGAAACTGGGTCTGAAAAGTAGAAGTTAGGGTAATTCCGCTTTCGTTGGTGGCATTACAAATATCGTTGCCGCCCATCAAGATAGTAACATAATCAGGATTTTGGCTTACAGCGTTGGAGGCTTGCCCCGCCAAATTTGACATTTGCGCTCCGCTAACCGCATCGTTATAATTCCGGCCTACAATCGCCGGATTTACTGCCAGCAAGCGCGAATACAGGCTATTAACTTGCGCCTGTGTGCCGGTTGACCAGGAATAGTCAGGGTGGTCGGCTACGGGCGGCGCACCCGTTACGTCGGCGGCTTGAGTAATCGAGTCACCCAAAGCGGCGATAGAATTAGGATAGCCAGTTAGCATGGGGTCGGCCAAACCGGGCTTGGGAAGGTTTAACAAATCCAGCCCCAAAATTAGCCCGATTAAAACAATAGCTATAACGCTGGAAAACTTCAAATAAGGTCGCATCAAATTCTACACTTTTCCTGCATCAAGAATTAACAGTAAAGGTTTAACAACAAATTTTAATGGGGCGAAACTTCCTGGGGAGCGGCTGGCTCCTTGTCAGTTTTGGCCTCATCTTTAGGGCGACGCATATACATAAACACCAGCGTCATAAGTGAAAGGGGAAAAAGGGCCAGTAGCGCAATGCTAAACAAACGGTCATCCGGGGCAGGCAGAGCCTTGAATTCAAAGCTGGTTTCGCTTTTGCCCAAATTTGAACTTAGCTTGATTACCGCCCGGTAATGCCCGGACGAGAATAGCGAATCGTCCCATTCATAAGTACCGGGGTCAGCCTCGCCCGCCGCCAAATCCCGATAATAATTTTTAGGGGTGAAACTGAGAACGCCATCTTCGGGCAATTCCTCGAAACGGACGGTTACTGTCGCGCCTTGCACCGGGTATTCTTGCCCGACGTTTAACTGCCGCCCTACCCGCAGTAGCAAATGCACCTTACCTTCGGCAATCGGGTTAGGTCGCGCCCAAACCGTAACGTGATAATTATCTATTTGCTTATCCATTACCACGTAATCGGCCCGCGCCAGGCGTGGTAACAAAACCAAATCCAGCACAAGCAGGGCGACTACGAGTAGCCCGATTACGCCACTAATTCTCAACTGTTTCAGCCTATACATTAAAGTTTTCCTTCTAACGAAGCGAAATATTTGTAACTCTATTGTAGCCTTTGCCCTGCGATTGGTCAACCACTTTTTTATAGTGCTGAGGACTGAGGAATTCAAAGGGCTGAGGGCTGAGGATTGAGGGGAAAGTAAGAACTCGAAACTTCAAACTTCAAACTCGAAACTTCAAACTCGAAATTTGGGGAAATAAAAACGCCTTGCTTTGCTCTGGCAAGGCGTTTTTTCTGCGTGGGTAGTTAAGATTAATATGGAGGATGAGGTACTATACAATTGAGCTTTGGAATAAGCTTAAAGATATAATAAATATTTCGTCGGTTGTTCCCGGTTGTGTCCTGCTGAAACGAGTTGCTGGTTGGGCTTTGCTTGAACTGGAATAACCTTACGAATACATTTTAGCGAAGGTTTGGCTTTGGCGCGTGACCTCTTTCCAACTTCTTACCTGATTTCAGCTTACGTAATAATTTCTTTTTCCTGACATTTGTTTATTGCCGTGACTTTTTCCAAAGCCATACGTCAAGGTATATAGAAGATAACTCTTTCATCATAAACTCTTTCATCACACTCAACAGCCGGGTTCACCCACCCCGGCTGCTTTATTTGCTTTTAGTTACCGGTTTTGAAAATATTTGTTATAATACTGTCGAGTTTGATTTGCAAGCTCTTATTTTTAGTTAGGAAAAGGGCGAGCCGGGTTTAATAGTAAACTTGTTTTTATTTATTCAGAACAAAACGGAAAAGAGCGATAAATAATGCCGGATTTCAAGCATCGAAAGTTTATTATTTTTGATTTTGACGGGACGTTAATCGATTCTAACGATGACGTGGCCGCCGCTCTGGTACATACTCTAACCGAGGTTGGGGGGGTCTTGCCCGATAACATTGATTATGCTACTTTGCAAAGCTTTTTGGGCAAAGGGCTGGCCGAAACTTTTGGAGCGTTTTTGCCATCAGACCGCCATAATTTGATTCCACAACTAATTACAGCTTTCCGCGAATATTATCGCGAAAATTGCGTAAACAAAACGGCCCTTTTTCCGGGCGCACAAGCCTTACTCCAAAAACTAAGAACCGGCGGAAAATGTACCGCTATCGCTACCACCAAATATCAGCCGAACACTATGCTAATTGCGGATAAACTTGGGTTATCCCCTTATTTTGATTTCATTCAGGGGACTGAGCCGGGCGAATGGCCGCTCAAACCTGACCCATTTATTCTGAATTTGCTAATGCAAAAAGCTGGATGCCGCCCCGACGAAAGTCTGATGCTGGGCGATACCGATAACGATGTGCTATGCGCCCAACGTGCCGGGATACCAGTAGTTGCGGTGAGTTGGGGAGCGTGGTCGGCGGAACGTTTGCTGGCCCTTGAGCCGCAAGCACTGGTCAACAATTTTGATGAATTAGCCGGACTGCTGCTTTGAGCAATTCGTTTTTCGGGCTTTTCAAATACTGGACAAGTTTAAAGCAAAAGGTTATAATGTAGAGGTTAAATCTGGTACCTTCTACATGGTCTTACCGTCTTTACAAAGTAGCATATTACGTTGGTGAAACAAGATGATACAAGCTTTTTCAAGTTTAAGTAATACTCCACGCGGCAAAATTTTGATAGTAGATGATGATTCCTCTGTGCTGCTTATCGTTTCCCAGTTTCTTGAGCGCAATAAGTATCAAACAACCGCAGTAAATGGAGGGGAAGAAGCCCTCAAATTGGTGCGCTCCCAAAATTTTGATTTGGTAGCTTGTGATATAAATATGCCCGGTATTAGCGGGCTGGATTTCTTGAACGCCCTTAAAGGAATTGACCCCACTTTGGCAAGTGTGGTAGTAACCGCCAGCAATTCGGTAGGGATGGCGGTGGAAGCCATGAAAAGTGGTGCGCTGGGTTTTGTCACCAAACCTTTCAAAGAAGCGGAACTACTCGATTCAATCGAAAACGCCATTCAGCAAGCCCGTATGGTGCGAGAAACTACCGCTATGAAGCTCTATACCCCGATGCTCGAAAGCGCAACCGTCGCTCTGTTGCACGCTCTGGAAGCCAAAGACCAGGATAGTCAGGGGCATGGGCAGCGCGTCGCCGAAACTTCTCAGAGAATAGCCCAAAACATGGGATTGAGCCAGGAAGAAACGGTGCAAATCTTTTTCGGCGGTTTGTTCCACGATATTGGCAAAATCGGCGTGCCGGATTGGGTTTTGCAAAAGGCCGGGCCACTTGATTTAATTGAACAACAGCAAATGATGCGTCATCCCGAAGTCGGCGCGAGAATAATCGAAACAGTAGCCGAGCTTTCGGCGGCCTCCAAAATTATTTTGCATCACCACGAACGCTATAACGGCACAGGCTATCCTTACGGCTTGCGAGGCGAAGAAATTCCTGTTGGTTCCCGGATTGTGGCGGTTGCCGATGTATATGAAGAAATGATTGCGCGGCGTGTCTATGCCGACACAATGAACCAGGAGCAAGCTTTAGCCGAAATCCAAAAAGGAAGCGGCACACAATTTGACCCAATTGTCGTGGAGACTTTCCTTAAATCACTTTCGCCTAAACGCTAGGAACGGGGAGCATAAATAATAATTGCTGCTCCCACCAAACAAAGCAGTCCGCCAAGTACATCCCATTGGTCAGGCGGATTTTTATCTACCAACCAACCCCAGAACAGCGACATAAGAATGAACATTCCACCGTAAGCAGCATAAACTCGCCCAAACTGCAAGGCGGGCTGCAAAGTTGGGATAAAGCCGTAGCCAATCAGGATTAAGCCGCCTACAACCGCCCAAACCCAGGCAGCATTAGCTCGAACCACCTGCCAAATTAACCAGCCGCCGCCAATTTCAGCTAACCCCGCCAGCCCAAACAAAATTGCCGACCATAACAAATTGCCCAGCGTCAAAATTCGCCTCTCCCTTTATTAGCCTGGTAAAGTAAAACTTTTTATAATTCGCCAGCTTAGAGTGCGCCAGTAATCCGGGTCTTCCCAGCTTTTCCCGGCTTCTAATTGAAATTCGATTAGCTGAACTGACTTCCCGTTTTGGTTATTTTTTGGCAGGGTTTCGTATAAATATTGGCAAAAATCCTGAATTTGGGTTAGCGTTCCCCTGTCTTCGGGCAAATCACTGTAAGCCAGCGTAAAATGGGGGTTAAAATTATTGGATAGGCGGCGATTTTGGCCGTACTCGCTTAACAAAGGCCACAAACTTTGTCGCAAACGGGCCTGCAAATTCATCAGTTCGGGCTGTTTTGCCACTTCCAAACGGATAAATTTTTCGGTTTCAAGCCTAAACTCAAGCGGAAAACTTTTGGAATGTTGCAAAACTTCTTCCACCGCCTGAACCAGTTCTGCTTCTGAAGTTTCTTCTTTGATATGTAAAAAAGCAAAAAGAGTGCAGTGCGGCATAAATTTGCCCGCCGCCACCAATCCAAAATTGCTTTCCAGCAGCAAATGAGCCAGGCCTAGCTGATAGGCCAGCGCAGGAGGGGGTATCAAATATACGCCATAAACTTTTTCCTGGAGCATTTTAGCTACTTTCCTTTTCTATTTTCTAAACCAGCTTTGCCAATTGCGCCAAATGTGCGAGTATTTCTAAAAAATTAGCAGCAAGGTTAAATCGTTGACGTTGGTTTGGGTTGGGCCGGTTCGCAGCAAATCGCCGGTGCGCTCGAAGAAATGATAAGCATCGTTGCGATGCAAAAAATCGGTGGCATCAAGGCCAAGAGAACGGGCGCGGGATAGCGTATCCCCTTCGGCAATTGCTCCGGCGGCATCGGTTGGGCCATCTGAGCCGTCAGTAGCCAGGGGAATAGCCAATATAGCGTCTAAGCCTTCCAGAGTCAGAGCCAGAGCCAAAGCCATTTCCTGATTGCGTCCGCCCAAACCCGACCCCCTGACTGTGACGGTAGTTTCTCCACCCAAGAGCAAACAGGCCGGACGCGCTACCGGACTATTAAAAGTTAGAACTTCTTTGGCTAAAGCGGCGTAAACCTTTGCTACTTCCCGCGCTTCGCCCTCTACGTAGGTAGACAGCAAAAGGGGATTGAAACCTAGTTCACGCGCCTTTCCCGCCGCCGCTTCCGCCGCAATCCGATTGTCGGCGACGACTACATTTTGTACTTTGTCAAAAAGCGGATTGCCCGGTTTGGGCGTTTCGGGAATTTGCCCAGCACGTCCGGCTTTAAGGTGAGCAAGGATGGCGGACGGAAGCTGAGAGTTTTCGGTCAGGCCGAAACTTTCCAGAATTGCCCAGGCATCACCAAAGCTGGAAGTATCCGGCACAGTCGGGCCACTCCCGATAACATCCAGAGGACTACCGACTACATCCGAAAGAATCAGGCCAATAACCGGGGCAGGGCTGGCCCAGCGTGCCAGTTGCCCCCCCTTTACCTGTGAAAGATGCTTGCGAACGGTGTTTAGCTGGTTGATAGTCGCGCCGCAACGCAGCAAAGCCGAGGTTAGGGCTTGCATATCGGTCAGAGTCACGCCTTCAACAGGCAATTCCAGCAAAGCCGAGCCACCCCCGGAAATTACCGCTAACACCAAATCTTTTTCAGCAAGCGGTTTTAGTAAATTTACAATCTTTTCCGCCCCGCTTACTCCGGCGGCATCCGGCACAGGGTGGTCGGCTTCGGTTAGTTCGATTTTGCCCCTCGTCTCGCTCGGCATTGGGCCATGTCCGTACTTTACCGTAACCGCGCCCGCCTTTAATTTATCGCCAAAAATTTCGGCAATAGCTTTCGCCATCGGCCAACCCGCCTTGCCCGCCCCAACCACGTAAAGATTTTCGTACTGGTTCAAATCGTAGCTTTGCCCCGCCACTTCCAATCGCCCACTATTTTTGTCGTATTGCAGCGTATTGCGAACCGCCGCGCCAGGGTCTACCGCCGCCAGTGCTGTCCCCAGAATAGTTAAGGCTTGCTCCCGGCGCACACGTTTCTCGTCGGTAATATTTTCCAGCAAAATTTTAATCAGGTGATTTTCAACCAGGTTCATGCTTCACTTGCTCCTGAAATTTGGCTTCTCTTTAATCCGGCTTTGCTGTAGAATAGCATAAAATAAGAAATAAGGGGAACTTATTATGATTAAAACGACTGAACATTGTTATATCGTAAGGGATGACCAAATCTTGGGCGGTGAGCCGATAATAAAGAGACGCGCACGCCTGTAAGAGCGATAGTTGAGATGTGGCGGCAGGGTTTAGCACCCGAAGAAATCCCTACCCGCCTACCACATCTGACGCTGGCCCAAATTTTTGACGCATTAAGCTATTACAGCGATTATCAAGCCGAACTCAACGATTACATTGAGCGCAACCGTATACCGTTAGAGTTTATTGACCCGCTAGTTCGAGATGAAAAATCAGTTGCGGTACATCTAAATGGACGCGGTAGTTTATAGTGACGGGTCGAGGAAGAATGAGGCTGGGCCGGTGGGTTGGGGCTGTCAGGTCATTACTGATAAAGGGCGGCAGGAAGCAAGCGGGGTGCTGGATTCAGCTTCGGTCTTGCTGGCCGAATTGCAGGGAGCTTTGGCCGGAATAAAAATTGCGCTAGAACAAGGGGCGAACGAAATAGTAGTCTATACCGATGCCACAAGCTTGATAGATTTGGCGCAGGGCAGAATTCACGGCCCTTTGCGGGATGAAGCGATTGCCGAACGAATTGCTGAATTGCGGGAATATAGGAATAAAGCCAGAATTAGCTGGGTCTGGGTACGGGGGCACCTAAAACACGGCAGTAGCGGAAACAGTCGAGCTGATTATCTGGCCCGACTGTCTCTTAAACAATTTTCTTCCAAATTTCTTTAGACCTAGCCTGATAAGAGTTGGTCTAAAATCTATTGGTGGAGCAATATCCAACAGCAATAAGCTCTTAGCGACGGTCACGCTTTTTCTCACGGCGTTTTTGGCCGCGTTGCGAAACCCCACGTGGAGAAGTTCCCGCCGGAGGTATGGTCGCTTCGCGTACTGCTTCTGCATCGGATAAAGTCTCGCCTCCGGCATCGCTGCTGCCACTGCCAACTCTGGTGCTGGTCGAAACAACTTTAGCAGTGGTTGGTTTAGCAACAGGTATAACCGGGGCAACCGCTTCGGGAGCGCGACGACGTTGACGGGTCTGTAATTCTTGCCATTCGGCTTTGGCCTGGGGGTAAACCCGCGTCCGCCAAATAAAGCCCCGAATAACATAAAACAACAGCAAAATAACTGTTATGTAAAGCCAGATACGGGCATTAAACGGCTGCAAATTCCCTAAACGGCACAGGAAGAAAAACACGCCTAGCGAGAAAGCAATTGCAGCGTTGCGCGAAGCCCGATTGACCATGGTATAGGTCAGGCGGTTATTGCGATAACGGTATTTACCAACGAAGTAAATAAAGTTAGAAATAATCGCCCCAATCAAGAAAACCACAAAGTAAAGCGGGGCAAGCGGCGGGTAAGTATTGTAGTCGCGCCCGAAAACATCGGTGGGAGTGCTGAACTGGTAGCCCGCATCAAGCGGATTGCCCGCCGGAGGCACAATGCGGAAATTGTAACTGCCGGTGGTTTCTGCGTTATCTCCCGCCGACACTACCGAATATTCCACCGAGTAATCTGCCGGAGGCAAATTCGGTTGAAGCTGCACTTCCATAGTTTTGTCGTTGATGGTGACTGTACCCTGCTGTACTTCGTTGCGTACCGCGTTCACCACCCGCACAAAGCTATCATCCGGCTTCAGGCTCTCGCTGAAAGTCAGGGTAACTTTGCCAGGAATAGCGTTATTCTTGAATAGCTGGTTATCGCTCGGCGTGGCACTGGTCAAGTTGGCTTTAGCCGAAATGCTTACCTGAAAAACCAGAAGCAAAGCCAGGCTGACCATGATTGCCCCAATCACGGGGAAAAATTTTCGATTTTTTTGCTTGAATGTTCTTGACATTTAGAATATGAACCTTACGGACTACAGGAGTCCCCCTCTAAAATTTCAAAATTTGTGGTTTTATTCTATCAGTTTTCGGTCTGGTTAGCAACTTGTTTACAAACCTTTTATCAAGCTCATAATTCTATGAGAATTGCCCCTTGCAAGGGCAGTTTGTTATACTGCGAAAACAGAAGTTGATTTTAACCGAAAATTTAACAAAAAAACAATAAGATAACATAAGATAAGAAAAGTAGAGGAAGATGACCACCGAAAAAAACGAAGCCGAATTTAGTGAGCGGCAATTAGCATATTTGGCTTATCCTCATTATGCCGTCCTTGCTACAATTAATAGCGATAGTACGCCCCAACTTACTACTGTCTGGTTTGGGGTGGAGGGAAACGCCTTGATTATCAGCGTCGAAAGCGAGAGCCTCAAGGCCCGCAATATCCGGCGTGACCCGCGTGTCTCGGTAAGCGTGCCGAACGGCGGGCGGTATTTGGTAGTAAAGGGTCGGGCCGAGTTCAACGTCGAGCAAGACCAGGAAGAGGCGCAGGCCGACCTTGAGAAATTGGGTTTCCGTTATTACGGCTCAATCGAGGGTAAAAAACAGGTCGAAAGCTTTGGCCGCAAGCATCGCATAACAGTACGGATTATTCCCGAAAAAATTACTTCGGTAGGGGTCGGTGGTTAGCCCGTCCTTATTTGACATTGGCTTTGGGCCGCAATATGATTTATAGTAATCTGGCCTTTCTGCAAGGCTAACCGGGAATTTTCCAGGTTTATCTATTTATAACAGGAAATACAAAAGAGAAGGATAAGGAAAGTAAATTGACCACTGCTGAACAAAGCAATTTGCCAACCCCCCCTGCCGCCGGGACGAGCGCGGTTACAGAATGGACTTCAATTAATCAGGTAATGGAAGAATTGGGCGCAAGACACTACGTTATCGAGCGCAGTCTGGCGACGGCGGTGTTTTTGGCTTTGAAACTGCAAAAGCCGCTTTTGCTGGAAGGTGAAGCGGGAGTCGGCAAAACCGAAATCGCCAAAGTGCTGGCCGATACCATGAACGCTCGCCTGATTCGTTTGCAGTGCTACGAAGGGCTGGACGTGAATAGCGCGGTTTACGAATGGAACTACGCCCGCCAAATGTTGCAAATCCGGCTTATGGAAGGACAGGGCGGTCAGGATGCTGCTAAAGAGCTTTTCGGGCCGGAATTTTTGATTAAACGCCCTTTGCTGCAAGCTCTCGAAGGTACGGAAGAAAAACCTACCGTGTTGCTGATTGATGAACTAGACCGGGCCGATGAAGAATTTGAAGCTTTCTTGCTGGAAGTGCTTTCGGATTTTCAGGTGACTGTGCCGGAAATTGGCACGATTAAGGCTACTCGCCCGCCCGTTGTAATTATCACCAGTAACCGCACCCGCGAAATTCACGATGCGCTCAAACGCCGTTGCCTTTACCACTGGATTGATTATCCTTCGCTGGATAAAGAATATCGTATCTTGCTGGCAAAAGTGCCAACCGCCCCCGACACGCTGGCCGAAGAAGTAGTCAGCTTTGTACAGGATATTCGCAAAATGGAATTGTACAAATTGCCGGGTGTCGCCGAGACGCTGGATTGGGCTACTGCTTTGGTGGCTCTCGACCAGCGCGATTTGGAAGAAAAAACCGTCGAGGATACATTGGGCGTAATCCTGAAATATCAGGAAGATGTCGAAAAGCTCAAAGGCGAAAAAGTTCGCGCCCTTGTCCAAAAAGCCAAACAGTCGAAGAAAAAGTAACAAGTATCAAGTATCAAGTATCAAGTAAAAGCTGTTTCCGTTAGAACGTGGTTTTACCCATTGGCGGAGTAGTGTCTTACTGGAATATCTCATGCTTTGCAGGATATTGCTCCGGCAGTAGAGGTTAGTCGAAAATCCACTGGCGGAGCAGTGTCTCACAAAAGTTATGGCCTGCTCGAAAATCACTGGCGGAATAGTTGTCCTACAAAATTATTGGAGCAGTAAGCCAGATTTTAGAATAACTAGCCGCCCTTGTTACTTGTTACTTAGCATAGGGGGTTTGCGGTGTTAAATGATGAAGTGCGGCGACTGAGAACAAATTATGATGCAAAGGGGCAAGGCCATTTGTTTCATAATTTGATGCTTTTTAGCCGGGTGCTACGTGAAATGGGGCTGGATGCCAACCCGACACGCACCATAGATTTGCTGCGCTCGATTGAATATATCGGGCTGGGCAGCAAGCAGGATTTTTACGAAGCGGGCAAAACCATTATGCTGCGCCGGGCGGAAGAAGAACCTGTCTACGATTATGTTTTCCAGATGTTCTGGCGACGTTGGCCTACTAAAGACGACGAAAATAACCCGATTAACGATTTGCCGCCCGAATTATACGAAACCGACAAAAGCCGTTCGGAGCGTGAGAAAAACGCGCCCAAGCCACCCAACCAATCACAGCGCGAACAGGCCAACCAGCCCCAGGAAGAATTGGACGCTGGCAACCTTGCCAAGAAAATGGCCGAGGGCGAAGGCCAGGAAGAAAGCGAAAACGACGATTCTAATCTTGAAAAGCAGCAAACTTACAGTGCAATCGAAACGCTGCAAAACAAGGATTTTCAGGATTTTACGCCGGACGAATTGAGCGAAGCCAAGCAACTAATGATGGCTTTGCGCTGGTCTTTAAGTTTGCGGCCCAGCCGAAGAATGGCGGCAGCCAGACACGGGCGGCGGTTTGATTCGCGCCGGACGGTTCGCAAAAGCTTGCGCTATGGCGGGATGCCGCTCGAATTGTTTCACAAAGACCGCAAAATGAAGCCGCGCCCGCTCGTGCTGATTTGCGATATTTCCGGCTCAATGGATTTGTACTCACGTCTGCTTTTGCAGTTTATGCACTCAATGGAAAACGGGCTAAAATTTGTCGAAACTTTTGTCTTTGGCACGCGCCTGACTCGCATTACCCACGAGCTAAAGAACAAGAACATTGATGAGGCTTTGCTCAATGTCTCAAAGCTGGTCAGAGATTGGTCGGGAGGAACGAAAATCGGCGAATCGCTGGAAAGCTTCAACGTAAAATGGGCGCGGCGGGTACTTGGTCACGGCGCGGTAGTCATTATCATCAGCGATGGCTGGGATAGAGGCAGCGTCGAAACTTTGCGCCGTTCGATGGCTCGTTTGCAGCGCATGAGTTTTCGGTTAATCTGGCTCAATCCGCTTTTGGGTTTGCAGGATTATCAGCCGCTAACCGCCGGGATTCAGGCGGCTCTTGAATACGTGGACGATTTTCTGCCCGCCCATAATTTCAAAAGCCTTGAAAATCTGGGTCAGTTGCTGGCCGATTTGAACGAACGCAATCGCCCTTCTCGCCGTCAGCATTTCGCTAAAGTTTAGAACCTGTCCCCGTTAGATATTGCTTCGCCGATGGAGGTTAATTGAAAATCTATTGGCGGAGCAGTATCTTACCAAAAACCGTTCGATTGGGAAAGATTCTTAGGCTAAAGGAGCGAACTTTATGCCAGCACAAGAACGCAAATTTTATATTGGTTCAACTGTCCTGAATGTAACTAATATAGAACAGGCTACCGCTTTCTGGACGGCAGTTCTGGGATATGTCGTTAGAGATGGTAGCCCGGAATTTGTGGTGTTGCATGACCCGCAACGGGAATGGTCTAATCTTTCGCTTCAAAAAACGGATAAACCCAAGCAGGGGCTAAACCGATTACATTTGGACTTGTACGCCAACGACCAAAGCGCGGAAGTTGCCCGTTTGGAAGAACTGGGAGCAAAGCGCGTGGATTGGGAGTACGGGCCGGATGCTGACTTTGTAGTAATGGCTGACCCGGACGGCAACGAATTTTGTGTTATTGACCATAAGCCCCAAGCGGAGTAAGCTTTGTTTGTGATTGCACTTGTTGGAGAGTGCTAAATTTCCCCAAAGATGAGGAGAAAATATTATGTCAACCAAAGATGTGATTGATAATCTTTTGCGAAAGGCTACCGTAGCGGGAGATGTTCCCGGTGTGGCGGCAGTAGCGACTGACCGGGACAACACAATTTACGAGGGAGCGTTTGGCGTGCGTGCGCTAGGCGAACCCGCCGAAATGACCCCAGACACGGTAGTCTGGATTGCTTCAATGACTAAAGCTCTGACTGGGGCGGCGGCAATGCAATTGGTGGAACAGGGCAAGCTCGAACTGGACGAACCGGCCAGCAAAGTTATCCCGACTTTGGGTGAGGTTGGGGTATTGACTGGTTTTGGCGAGGACGGTCAACCCCGCACTCGTCCGGCGAAACGGCCAATCACCTTACGCCATCTGCTGACTCATACGGCGGGTTTTAGCTACGAATTCTGGAATAGCGATATTATGCGCTATCAGGAAAGCATGGCTGTGCCGATGGTTATTTCCTGCCAGAATGCTGCTTTGCTCACGCCCCTGCTGTTTGACCCCGGCGAACGCTGGGAATATGGCATTAACATAGATTGGGCGGGTAAAATGGTAGAGGCGGTTAGCGGCCAGAAGCTTGGTACGTATTTAGCCGAAAATTTGTTGGGGCCGTTGGGCATGCACGACACCGCTTTCTTTATCACGCCCGCGATGCGTCAGCGTATGGCGAAAATCCACCAGCGCGGCGAGGACGGCATGCTTACTGCCGTAGATACCGAAATCCCACAGGAACCCGAATTCCAGATGGGCGGCGGTGGTCTGTATGGCACAGTCACCGATTATGTAAAGTTCGTGCGTATGATGCTGAACGAAGGTCGGGCCGGGTCAGAACAGGTGCTAAAACCTGAAACAATCGAGCTGATGTCGCGTAATGCTATGGGAGATACTCAGGTAACGATGCTGCGGGCTTCAATACCACCTATCACCAACGATGCCGAGTTCTTTCCCGGTATGCCCAAAAATTGGGGTTTGAGCTTTATGATTAATCAGGAGGAAGCTTTCACCGGACGCTCGGCGGGTAGTTTGGCCTGGGCGGGTCTGGCGAATACTTATTACTGGATAGACCAAAAACGCGGGCTTGGCGGAGTATACGCTACCCAAATTCTGCCCTTTGCCGACGAGAAATCGCTACCCTTGTTCTACGAGTTCGAGAAGGCAGTTTATCAGGGCCAGATGGCAAAAGTTTAACCTTACTAACAATAAAGGGATACAGGGAACTCCCTGTCGGGGTCACAGGGGTGTCCCCTAAAAACTCTAAACTCCCTACCTTCTCACTGTAAGACAGCTAGGCTATCTTACAGTGAGAAATTATTAATAATAAAAGGAAAATATTAAAATGAACGATATTTTGATTGAAGTAGAAGAATGGCGCAAGGCCGGAGAACAAATCGCCATTGCGACGGTGGTAAAAACTACCGGGCCAGCCCCCCGCCTCGAAGGAGCGAAAATGGCCGTCACCAAAAGTGGCAAGCTGGTTGGTTCGGTTAGCGGCGGTTGCGTGGAGGGAGCGGTTTTTGAAGAAGCCCAGAAAGTGCTGAAAACTGGCAAACCCGTTTTGCTTAAATACGGCATCAGCAAGGAAAGTGCCTGGGATATTGGTCTGGCTTGCGGCGGTGGTATCGAAGTTTACGTTGCTCCTTTGGAAAAATAGGAGAAGTTATGTCAACTTACCAAAAAATTGTGGAGCATATCGCGCGGGAAGAAATGGTGGCGCGAGCGACGGTAGTTCGTGCGCCGGAAGGGGCAGAAGTCGGGGCGGAAATGCTGATTTACCCGGATAGCCGCAACGATGGCACACTTGGTGCGCCCGAACTCGACCAGCAAGCCACTAGGCTGGCGGTAGAATTAATGAAAAAAACCGGCTCGAAAACTTACCCGATTGAAACCGCTCAGGGAGTTTTTGAAGTTTTTGTAGATGTGTTCCCGCCACCGCCGACCTTGCTGGTTTTTGGGGCAGTCCATACCGCTATCCCTTTGGTCAAAATGGCGAAGGAACTAAATTTCAGGGTAAAAGTAATTGACGGACGCTCCAAGTTTTTGACCAAAGAACGCTTCCCCGAAGCCGATGAGCTTATCGAAGCCTGGCCGGATGAAGCCGTCGAAAACTTGAAAATTGATTACAATACCTATATTGTGATTTTGACCCACGACGAAAAATTCGATGAACCAGCCTTGCTTTCGACCCTGCCCACCGAAGCCCGCTATATCGGCGCGATTGGCAGCAAAACCACTACAATTAACCGGGCAGAACGGCTTAAAAAACAGGGCGTAACCGATGAGCAAATCGGGAGGATTCACGGCCCAATCGGAATGTCAATCGGCGCACGGGAACCCGCCGAAGTTGCCGTTAGTATTCTGGCCGAAATTATCGCGGTAAAATATGGGGTGGTAAAGTAGTCGATTGTTTGGCGGCAAATCGATATTTTTTAGGAGAGATAATATTGAAAACAATTGGGCTACTCGGCGGGTTAAGCTGGGAATCGTCTGCCGAATATTACCGCATAATTAACCAGACTACCCAAAAGCGATTGGGCGGGGTAGCTTCGGCGAAAAGCCTTATGTATACCTTCGATTTTGCTGAAATTGAAGAATTACAGCACAAAGGTGATTGGGATGCCGCCACTAATATGATGCTCGAAGCCAGCCAGAACCTCAAAAAAGGAGGGGCTGATTTTCTGGTGATTTGCTCGAATACTATGCACCGCATGGCTGAGGTAGTAGAAAATCAGGTTGGGCTGCCTTTACTGCATATTGCCGATGCAACTGCCCAAAAAATAATAGAACTCGACCTTAAGAAAATCGGCTTACTGGGTACAATTTATACAATGGAGCAAGATTTTTACAAAGGTCGCCTGACCCAAAAATATAATCTGGAAGTAGTAGTACCATCTGAGCCTGAACGACAGCGCGTAAACCGGGCAATTTATGATGAATTAGTGCGAGGCGTTATAAACCCTCAATCGCGCCGGGATTGTCAGGCAATAATTGCAAATTTAGTAGAAAGCGGAGTTCAAGGGATAATTTTGGGTTGCACCGAGCTAATGTTGCTAATCAAACCCGAAGATAGTGCTGTGCCTCTTTTTGATACAACAAGCATACACGCTGAGATGGCCGTAGAATACGCTTTAGCTTAATCGCTGTTGCTACTTTGCAGCTTTTTCAAGTAGTACAAGCCGTAGGCCACCGCTATAAAGTCGGTTACTATTTGCACTACCCGATTGAGCAAAAGCACCGCCAAAATTAGCGGCCAATCGTTGGTCAGCAAGCCCAGAAAAGTAGCCAGTCCCAATTCAACCGCGCCCAACCCCAATGGGACAAAGAAAAACAGAGCCAGTGCAATCCCGCTAATCGCCGATACCCAGGTTAGGTATAAGGTCATTCTAAGTGGGTCGAGCTGGGTTAGATTGGCTTGACACGCCAGCAAGATTGCGCCAAGTCGCAAGCCGCATAAAAGCCAGACCAGCAGGGAGCTGGCGGTTGCCCGAAACAGAGCGGGACGTTTCAAATTTACTTTTGGGCCAAAATCTGGCAAGCGATTGATTAGCGGCTGGAAGTAGCGCGGGAGTAGCAGCACTGTCGATAACAGTAATCCCAGAACAAGCAACGACACCAGCCCAACCCGGCCCGCTTCGGCCAACTCGCTGCCATACCATGCCAAGCCCACCAAAGAAATAGACCATGCCAGCAGCAAATGCAGACCTTGTGCGAGGCCGAATAACACCGGGATAGATAAAAGGGTCATCCCAACCCGGCTACTCAGTCCAACCAGCCCCAGCGCGGCCCATATACCGCCTGGAAGGTAACGGCCCGCACTTGATAGTGAAACTACTGTTAGCATTGCCCGGTAAGAGGAAGATTTGCCCAGTGTTTGCCCGGAGTAATACCAGATAGCACAGTAAACCAGTGTTGCAAGTATATTCAGGCCCAGTGCGGTACTTAGCCAACTAAAACTGACCCGCCCCAAAACTTGAAATAAATCTTCGCGCACCTGCCATAAACCAAAAAGCATTGCTGCCAAAATCGCTATTGCCAGTACCGCACTACCGTAGCGAATTAGCGGCTTTAACCATGTCAAAGCTTTTAGCTTTTGCTCAATCGTGGCTATTTTTGGTTCTTGTGGTTTGTTTTCCTGTTTGCTTTGCAAAATCCTAACTCATTTACTAATTTTTAAACAACTTGACCACATCAGCTTGACCTTTAACTGATGTAAAACTTAGCCAGGTTCAGACCACTATTTTAACATAGAGAGGTTACAGGCATAAGGAGAAGCCCGGCCCAATTTCCTGCGAGATTGCCATTTGAAGTAAGGCACGCTCGGCGGACAATAAAGTAGCTGTTACCCAGGGCGCAGCTTCAAACGATATGCAAACTTTTTTGTTTATTATGTCAAGTTTTAGTGTTCCGCTATCTATTTTTTGAGCCAGTTGCGGATTGCGGTAGCGTTGAGCCAATGCCTGACAAACCCTCGCCCATAGAATTTGCGCTTCTTCGTCTGGTTCAGAAGTTAGTTCGGGCGCAAATAAAGAAGCTCCAGCTTGAATTAACTGTCCTTGCTCCTTTTCATCCAGTACCACACTAGAGCAAGGTGAAGACGTTATAAAGGGCGTTTTGCCCGGATTTCTAATCTGACTAATCGTACCTTTGTTCGGAACTTTTGTTCTGTAGTTCTTTCCAGAGTTTTTACTTCTTATCAATTTTTCAGAAGAAGTTATTTCAGCTACTTGTGAAACTTGAATAGTCGTTTGTTCCTGGCTCTGTTCTTTGCTTGATATTTTTTTAAGTAGATTGTTGAGTACGGTAAAAAAGTAAGGCATACGGTTTGGTAAGCTGGCGGAACTGTTTAAACTGGTAATATTCAATCGCTGATGACGCATCGGGACAGAAGCATTACGGCTAATCTCGCGAGCTTGATAAACAAAAGTTATAAATTCACCTTCTGGTAAATCAGAATTGTTCCAGAGGTTTACAGCCCTTTGAACGTTGGAAGCAGTTAAGTCAACCTTATCGCCAAACTCGCGGCTTAAATCCAGAATTAGGTTAGCGATAGCGTTTGAGTAATTTTGGTTCGCGCTAGATTCGGATTCTTTATTTTGTTTTATTTTGTTTTCTGGTTTATTAATACATGGTGGCAAATTTTGCGCCACCCTATCCGGCAAATTTTGCACTACCTCACTAGCGGGATTTACACTACCTTCCGGCAAATTTTGCACTACCTCACTAGCGGGATTTGCGTCGCGTCCTGGCAGTATTACCAGCTTTTCTTTGACGGGTTGTGAACAGTCCTCAGAGGACGTACTATCAGACCAATTCCAGTTAAGACTATACCAACCGCCTTCACCGGGCTGACCTTCGCTGCCACTGCGGGGGGCTTTAACTTGAATAAGGTAGCCTTTGGCTAAAGCTACCCGAATGGCTTCTCCAACTGCTCTAAGGCTCATTTGCATTCCCCGCGCAATTTGGCTATAGGAAGCCTGCTGCACTTCGATACGCCTGCCGCCAGCGTGAGTACGGCCAGTGGTATTGCGGTTGAAATACATCACAACTTTAATGACCGAAAGGCTTTCTTCTTTAAGCAGAAAATCATAAATCCAGTTGGGACACATGGTAAAAGCGGTAAGCATACCGGGTTGCTCGGCAGTGGAAGCTTCATCAAAAGAATTCTTTTGGTAGTTGGCGAGTTGTCTTGAAGGCATCTTAAAAATTTCTCTTTTCTATTTGTAACTGAAACAAAGGCCAGCCTTCCGCAAAACAAAGATTGCTAAAATCAAACAATCCCTGTTTCACAGAAGGCTTTGCTAAAGTTACACGAGCCAACCTTTTGTCGGGAGGAGGGCGACAGCCCGGAGACTTAGTCCTGACTGTGTTTCCTGTAACTGGCTTAATTATACAAGTCTTTATTTTTGGGTTTGCAGGAATAACCCGCTTTAATCATGATTAATATTATTAGGCAGGAATAAGGCCAAATCTGAGGCTAAAAAATGAATTTACTACTTCGATAACCCCGACATGATGCAGGAATAACCCCGACATGATGCAGGAATAGGCTTTTAGAAGGAATATTTTTAGCAAAATAGAATATTACTGTGCAGGAATAACCCCGACAATTATTCCTTATTGCCTGAAAACATGAATTTTTCGGTATTTTTGATTTAAAATAAGACCAGAGTTAGAGGTAAAGTATGAATAAGAAGAAGATGTTGCATAGATAACCCCGACAATTATTCCTGACTTAGATAATCAGGAATAATTTGAGCCTGAATTAGCCTTCAACAAGCCATGAAATAATCCGAGCTTCAAGTTCAGGAGTTGGTTTTACCACTTCGTTTTCGATTTTACTGAGGTAACTTTGGACAATTTGAAGCTGTTCGGCTACCTGACTTTGCGAAAGATGGCGGACTTTACGAGTTATTTTTAGATTTGCTCCAAGTGTAGCGGCTTTATCTATAGTATTTTCGCTTCTAAGGTTTAGCTGCTCATTAGGCTGATTTTGGCTATTTGGCCTGTTAGATTCGGTCTGTTTTGCTCCAAAAGTATCAGGTTTACTTGAAGTTACCGAGCCGTTATTCAAGCTTTTTTTGCCAAAACGGTTATTCTTTTTGGCTTCTTGATGCTCAATATGCTTGTAAGTTTCCTGAATCTCGGCGGGTGGTTCTACCATTATAGTGGCTTCCAGCCAGATTTTAGCCCAGCCACGACCTTCGGCGTGTTTTTCATCCCAACGGTCATACTGCCAACTGGCGATAACCCGGTCATCCATCAACATTTCCAAAGCTTTTTCTAATCTTTCGCGGGTAACGCCGGGACGCTGGATGTTCAATTCTTCTTCTACCGCTTCCAGCAAGGTAGCTACCCGGTAGGGGCGAGAGTAATCGCCAGAGCGAGCTTTGATGCGCCATTGCCAGCTAAAATAGCGAGCTAACCTTTTTTCCCAGCGCTGGCGGTAGGGGTCATACTGGATGGCTTTGGCCGAAAGCAAAGCGGTTTGACGACCAGGCCCGAACAAAAATTGAGCAAAAAGTTTGCCCGGCTGATAAATAAACCGCTCCACGTCCATATATCCGTCCATATTTAATTGTCCCATACGGTCAGTGACCACAAAAGCACGGCTTTCGATAGTTTTCTTGACCGCCTTACTTTTTCTGCGCGGGTACTGATTTTTAAGCTCGGCCTTATTCGATTTATCCTCGTCGTCCTGCTCTTGCTCCTCATAAACTTCTACTGAACCCATATTCAGCCACAAACTTTGAATATGTGAAAGGGCGCGAAGCATATCGGAACGCTGTTCGGGTTCAAAACCGCCTCTACGTCCTGAGCCGCTTTGCTTGGGTTTAAGGCCACGCATTAAAAGGAAATGGTCAACTACCGCCAGAGCTGAATCATTGGGGCGGCGGGCCTGTTGCAGCCAGGTGTGACAGAGCAAATCCAGCGCGTCGGCATCCAAATCGGAAAGTTCTTCACGATGTCGCCACATTACATTAACCCAATGCTGCACTTCGTCGGGGGGCATAAGCGGCTGGTTTTCGATTACAGGCGGGCGGAGTTGAGCGTTACCTACTGCACCACCTTTAGAGAGTAGCAGGGTCGGCCAGGGAGTACCGGGCGATTCCTGAAAGTTTTTGCGATGTACCAACTTTGTCCTTAATTCGTGATAGGTGGCATGGCTCATGGAGGTTAAGGGCGCGTCAATATCGGGGTTAGGGAGAGCATAATTCAGAAAATTAGCGTCGGAACTTTCAATTTGGTTATCTTCAAAGAAAGCATCGAGGCTTTGAGGCTTTTGAATTAAATCATCTAAAGTGACCGATTCTTCTAATTGAGTTAATAATTTTTTCCAAATTGGATAAGCTTTTACAAATTGTCCGGCAAAAATAGAAAGCGTAGTATCCTGTCCGCGCAATTCGTTTTTAGAGTAATCGAAATCGCTTAAATTTTCGTCCAGCCCCAGCACTTGCAAACATGCTCCAATTACTGTATCAGTTTCCAAAAATTCTCGGAAGAGGTTCTGAAAGCGGTCAGCCAGTTCTACCAGCTCTGGTTCTTCGAGGTTTTTTCCGCGCTCGGTCATTCTTAAAGTTTCGATAAAACCAGATTTTTGCCAGCTTTGTTCATCTTCCAACGAAGTTGGAAGCAAGGTTCTTAGCTCGAAAAGTAAAGGTTTTTTTTCAAGCAAAATTTGCTTCATTTCCTTTAAACTAATTTCAAGTTGGGCTTTGAATTGGTCTAGCTCGATTTCGTCTCGCATTTCAAAAGAACCTTTCTTCTAACGGACTATTGATTTTGGTTATTTTACTACATTTGGGCCGATAACAAAAATCTGCTCTTGCTTCAATTCGTCTGGTATTAGTAAAATTGCCAGAACAGTTTGCCGCTTTTGCTAATTCTGGCATTGCATCTAATCTGTGCAGGATTTATAATAGACATAACAATTCAAAAAAAGCACAAATCAGGGAAGGGTTATTATCTTTATGGCAACAACCATCTGTCTGGCCCAAAGCAAAGGCGGGTCTGGCAAAACTAGCTCGGTTCTAAACCTGGGGGCGAGCCTGGTAAAGGCAAATTACCGGGTGCTTCTGGTAGATACTGACCAGCAAGCTAACTTGACTGCTTCCCTGGGGGTAGATTTAGATGCGCTCCAGCTTAGTATGCGCGATTTATTTATTGAACCACAGGTTAGCGCGAAAGATATTTTGATAAAAACGCCGGAAGGTTTGGATTTGTTGCCGGCCAGCACTAATCTTTCAATGGTCGAATTCAAGATGAACCCGGTCAATCGGGAAAGGCAGTTGGCTAAAAAATTGCACGCAATCAGCAACGAATACGATTTTTGCCTGATTGATACTGCTCCTTCGTTCGCCATTCCAACTCTTAACGCAATGGCAAGCGCGAATTATTTGCTCGTGCCGGTGCAACCCGAACCGCTTTGCTTGCTTAGTATGAGCCAGCTTGACGAAGTTTATAATATGGTACGCAATGAAATTAACCCCCGGCTTAATCTGCTGGGTTTGTTTATTACCCTTTATGATTCGCGGGTAAAATTGCATCGCGAGATTGCTCAAAAAGTGCGGACTGACTGGGGTGAGCAAGTTTTGCAAACCGTTATTCGCCGTCGTTCTAATATTCTCGATTCAACCCTTGAAGGGCGTTCGATGGTTTCGTTTAACGCTAATTCAGAAATCAGCCAGGATTACCAAAAGTTGACGCAGGAGGTATTGGGCCGTGTCCAGAAAGCCGCTTGAGGAACGTTTTAAGAACTCTAATTTTGGGCGAAGCAGTAGCCCACCTACTCGCCAGAATACGCTGGCCGGAGTTAGCACTACCCGCAGTTTGCAAGGGGCGTTAGTTGTGCCGCTCAACCAGCTTGTACCAAATTTCCAGCAAGTACGCCAGCATTTTGACCAGGAAGCTTTGGGAGAATTGGCCGAAGATATTAAAGTGCGCGGCATTTTAGAGCCGCTTTTGGTGCGCGAAACTGAGCCGGGTACTTATGAAATCATAGCCGGAGAACGACGTTACCGGGCGGCACAATTGGCTGGATTAGAAGAAGTGCCGGTGGTTATTCGCGAGATGGACGACCAGCAAGCCCGCTTTGCAATGCTGGCTGAAAATCTGCAAAGGCAGGATTTAGACCCGCGTGATGAACAGCGATTTTTCCTGGCTTTGCAGGCTGAATACGATTTTTCCTTGCGCGATATTGCTCATTTAATAAACAAAAGCGCGATGTATGTGCAGCGACGCTTATCAGGGGAAATCGAAGGGTTGGAAAATGTAACACAAAAGCGTAACGCTCCGTTACAAATTGTGAATTCTGTAACACAAAAGCCTAAAGATAGTAAAGCACGTGTGCCGTTTTATAACCCGAAAGTTTACCGACGGGTATCCGAATTCTGGGAGACGGCTTTGGAAGCAGTTAAAGCCGGGCCTGATGCCAAAATACTTGAGCAAATCAAGCAAGATGTGAGCGACCAGGAAACTAAACTTGCTGCCCTTAAAGCCGAACTTGCCACGCTGGAAAAACAGCAAAGTAGAAATTCGCGAAAAAAGGAAAGCGGGGAGTAAGGCAGTATGAACGATAATACAGGTATGACTCCCTTTGAAAAATTACTCCATAGCCGCGAAGATGGTAGCGAATATTGGAGTGCGCGAGAATTAAGTCCGGCTTTGGGTTACACTAACTGGCGCAATTTCAAGTATGCTATAGAAAAAGCCAAAATCTCCTGCCGCAATAGCGGGAACAACCCGACAGATCATTTTGATGGTAGCATCAAGATGATAATTACGGGCAAAGGGGCAAAACGGCAAGTCGAGGATGTTTTGCTTTCGCGCTACGCCTGTTATTTGGTAGTAGAAAACGCTGACCCGGCCAAGCCAGTAGTCGCTTTGGGCCAAACCTATTTTGCCGGCCAAACTCGAAGGGCTGAACTGGATGAAGAAGGCCGCCGTATTTGGGTCTATGACCAGCTACGCGAACAAACCGAATTATTGAAGGAAACTGTAGCGGGTCAGGCTGGAGTTATCAAAGCTCAAGATTTCGCCATCTTTCAGGATTACGGTTATATGGGCCTTTACAACGGTGAAACTTCGGCGGATATTCGAGAGCGCAAGAACTTAAAGCCAAATCAATCTATCGTAGACCATATGAGCCGACTTGAACTGGCGGCCAATCTTTTTCGAGCCAGCCAAGCCGATGCCGCTATCTCTTCCAAAGGAGTTATCAGCCGGGACGAGGCTAACGCACTTCATTACAAAGCCGGACAACTCACCCGCAAAGCTATTGCCGACATGAGTAATTCTATGCCCGAAGCCATGCCCAACCCCACCGATAACATTCAGACGGCTAAGAAGCGACAACAAGCCCTCAAACAAACCGGCCTTACCAAAAAAACTTTGCCAAACGAAACGGAAATACCGGGTGAGGAGAGATGAGGGATTAAAAACAGCTTAATCCCTCATCCCTCGCAAGATTTACATAAATAGTTTCACGTAGAACCTATTGTTAGAATGAAAGAAGTTACTGTGACCACTCGGTAGGTTCTCTATCCCAACGATGCAGGCGAACTTGTGCAATTAAATCCAGGGGGAGCGGCCCGGCATCGCTGGCGGCTAGATTAGATTTTACATGATTTGGGCGGCGCATCCCGGCAATAATGGTGCTAACATCAGGATTGGACAAAATAAAGCGCAGAGCCATTTCCGGCATGGTCATGCCTTTGGGAACGAGCGGCTTGAGTGCGTCGGCGTGTTCGACGCTTGAAATAAGGTTCTCCGCCACAAAATAAGTATTGCGCCAATCCCCTTCGGGCCACTTGCTATCTTTGGTTAGTATCCCCGTTAGCGTTCCTTCATCGAACGGCACACGGGCGATTACTCCTATATTTAGCTCACGACACAGTGGGAAAAGTTCGTCTTCGGGATTTTGGTCGAAAATATTATATATTACCTGAACCGCATCAATCGCTCCTGTTCGCAAAGTTTTTAAAGCGTTCCAGGGTTCCCAGCGATTGATACTTATCCCCCAGGCCTTGACCAAACCTTCCCGCTTTAAATCATCGGTAGCTTTCTGCCAGCGTTCGTCCTCGGCCCAATCGTCCTCCCAGACGTGAAACTGCATCAAATCCAATTGTTCCAGACCTAAATTGCTCAAAGTTTTTTCAGTATATTCGCGAATGTGGTCGGGCGGGAAAACATCTTCCAACTTGAACCCACGACGCGAAGGCCACTTAAAATTCTTGGGTGGAATTTTGCTGGCAGTGTAAAGCTTTTTAGCAGGATTGGCCCGCACCAAATCACCCAGAATACGTTCACTCGCTCCTTCGGCATAACCCCAGGCGGTATCAAAGAAGTTACAGCCCAAATCTACCGCCTGTTGCAAGGCTTGCCGGGTTTCTTCCTTGTCTGAACCCGTCCACCCGGCTAACCCCCACATACCATAGCCCATATCGCTAATTTCCCAACCTGTCCTGCCAAAAGTACGATAATTCATATTTCAATTTCTCCTCTAATATTGAAAATTTAATGTAACTGTTCAGGTGTAGGAGGTATTTCTAATCCCGATTTTACCTAAAGCCGTTATGTCGGGATTGGAAATACCTCCTACACCTGAACAGATGCAACCTGTTATCCTTAATTACTTGCAGGAAATCGGCCATGATTAACCAGAACCTATAAGAATATTAGTTCTAAAATATCCAATAACTTTTCAAAAAAATAAGCCGGAGCAGTCCCAATCAGGAACTAGCCCGGCTTATTAACTACTTGAATTATTTTTTGCGGTCTTTCCTGTCCCGCACTCGGAAGGCTACTATCCCACCGCCAATTAAAACCAGCAGAAGCAGGAAGTAAAATATTATGGTAAAAAAGGGTTGTTACCGGGGTCTATCGGCGTTGATGTTTGGGTTAGTTTGTTTGACATAACTACAAGCAAATAACTCAGCGCATCCCTTACTTTCTTATAGCTTTTAGGAGCTTATTCCGCTACAGCCTTTTGCTGTGAAACATTGCTCCGCCGATAGACAAAATGGCTAATTACTCGATAAGCTCCTGGCATCCACCAAAATTATTGACGCAAGTGATACGGTACGCTGGTAATCACGATACCAGGACGCAAGAAGAGCGACGCTTTAAGACGGAAAGCGGTTTGGTTATGCAAAAGCCGTTGCCACCATTTAGCCGTGATAAATTCTGGTACAACCACCGTAATAGTTTCATCTGGCTCACGCTTGTGGACGTTATCAATATAGGCCAGAAGCGGGCCGATAACCGCCCGGTAAGGCGTTTCTACCACAATCAAGGGAATATCCAAATCGGCCTCATCCCAACGCTGCCGAACTTCAGCGATTTTCTCCGGGTCATCGTTTACGTGAATAGCCGTGACGTTATCCGAAAGCGAACGGGCATAAGTCAGGGTGCGCCGGGCTACCGGGGTCAAATCGTTAATCGGGACAAAGACCGTATGATTGCTCATATTGAACGGCTCGTCCAACGTATCGCCCTGTACCAACTGCTGCTCGAACTTCTCATAATGGCGATGAATCAGCCGGAACATCAGATAAATCAAAGGAATGAGCAGCACAATGCTCCATGCCCCTTCCATAAATTTGGTAGAGGCAATCACAATCAAAACCACAAAAGTTAAGATTGCTCCCAGAGCGTTAAATGCCATACTGCGCTGCCAACCCGGTGTCCGCAATCGCCACCACCGCTTTACCATCCCGGCCTGTGAAAGCGTAAACGAGGTAAACACACCTACGGCATAAAGCGGAATTAGCGCGTCGGTATGCCCGCCCGAACCGATAATTAGCAAGGCCGCCAAAAGTGCCAGCGTAACGATACCAGTCGAAAAGGCCAACCTGTCACCCTTATGGCTGAACAAATGCGGCAAGAATTTGTCACGGGCCAAAAACCAGGAAAGGCGCGGGAAGTCTGAAAAAGCGGTATTCGCTGCCAGCACTAAAATCATGCTGGTAGCAGCCTGAATCAGATAATAAATCGGGCTATCGCCGACGGCTTGATGGGCGATTTGCGAAACTACCGTTTCATAACCAGCTTTGCCTTCGGCAGTTGGCTGAATTTGAAAATGGTTCGCCAGTATGCTGATACCTATAAAAAGCACCACCAAAATAGCGGTCATCCAGGTCAGGGTTGCGGCAGCATTTTTGGATTCTGGTTTACGGAAAGCTGGCACACCGTCCGAAACAGCTTCGATACCCGTCAAGGCCGTACAACCACTGGCAAAAGCCCGTAATAGTAAAAAGATGCTAAGTTGCTCGGCCTGGTCAATTGGCGTGACCTGGCGGGTAATTGGCATAAAGAATTGAATACCAGCCCAATCCAGAAAACCGAAGATTAGCATTATCACGATTGAAGCAACAAAAATATAAGTTGGCGCGGTAAAAATTGCCCCGCTTTCTCGCACCCCACGCAAGTTGGCGATAGAAATCAAGGCCAGGAAAACTAAACAAATTTCAACCGTAAGCCCCTGTATGCTTGGAATAGCCGAGGTAAGTGCCGCTACCCCCGCCGTGATACTTACCGCTACCGTTAATACATAATCGGTCATAAGCGAGGCGGCAGCAATCAAACCGGCGGTAGTACCCAGATTATCTTTCGCCACAATATAGCTACCCCCACCGTTAGGGTAAGCATGAATTGTCTGGCGATAGCTCAAACTTACAATAATAATCAAAAGCGAAATAAGCAAGGAAAGCGGGATAACCAGCCCCAGATTAGAACCCTGTGTCGCCGCCAGCACCAGCAAAATTTGCTCAGTACCATAAGCAGTTGAACTAAGTGCATCGGAAGAAAGCACCGCCAACGCCTGAACCTTGCTCAAACGCTGGTGAGCGGCTTCCGAACTGGGCAAAGGCGTACCAATCAAAACCCGCTTGGTACGTAGCCATAAACGGCCAAAGGGAGTAAGCGGGTCGGCGGCACTGGTTGAACTATAAAGCAATCGGTCACGGTTAAAATGTCCGCGCACTTCTTCGCTAGAGCCGTTGCGGGCAAACCGAATATAACGGTCTCCCGGACGGCGGCCCTTGAAAGTCAAGCTTTCTTGCCATTCGTTGCCCGCCCCGTCATGAGTAGTTACTTCCTCAAAGCCGCGTGCTTTGGCTACTTCTTCATTGGTAATTTCAGCCAGATTATCGCTAAGGGAAGTGACTCCCTCTACCTCGCCGTCAGGAAGTTTAACATCCCTCACCTTGCTGGCATCGGCAGCCTCTGTTCCGCCGGTATCAGGTCGAGCCGCTTGCACCCGCCGAAAGCTTTGGCGGTTTGGCTGTTTTTCCGGCCCATCTTCTTTTTTATTATTATTATTCGAGCCTGCGTCAAAGCTCATAAAATTAAATGCCTCCTGGTAGTGTCTTAGCCTATCCACGAACCTGCAAAATTTAAAATCGAACTTTCCAAGAACAAAAGTGGCCGTCCAAGAACGACCTTTGTTATAAATTATACTCTTTTTGTTTCGCTGGCGAGAACCTCCCAGATTTTCACCAGCGAAACATCATAGCGATAGTTAATGTTCATATGGCCGTCGTCAAATTCCTCGTGATGCGGCTGCAAACCTAGCTCTCTCGCTTTTTTCACAAAAATTCGCGCCCCCAGATGCAAATTATACTCGTCGCGTGTCCCGGCATCCAGATACATCAATTTGAGTTGTTTCAAATTGGCCTGATATTTGGGCTGCTGCAACAGGTAAACCGGGTCATGTTCCAGCCAGCGTTGCCAGGTTGCTTCGTCGAGTTCACCTGTATGCAAATCGAAAGGTAGGTCGAAAGCGGGCATATCCTGTCCGTCGGGATGCGGCGAATAACAGGCCGCCATTGCCAGCATATTCAAGGCATCAACCATCTTGCCTTTTTGCTCGGCCCTAAAAAATTCTTCCAGAAATACGCCGATTGGATTAGCAGTGTGCATAAACTTTGCCAACGCTTTGATAGCTTTGGGGAAGTCTGGCTTGTAGCAAAGTTCAAAATACATGTCCCCGGCGTGCGAGGCAAAAGCCGCAAAAACTTCGGGATGGCGCATCGCCAGCCGTACCGCCCCGTAACCTCCGCTCGATTTTCCGGCTACCGCCCGGCTATCTCTTGTGCCAAGCGTCCGAAAGCGTGCGTCAATAAACGGCACAAGGTCTTGAATAACAAAATCTTCGTAGCGGCCAGTGGCGGGCGAGTTCAAATACTGGCTACCGCCTAACCCGTTGTAGCCATCTACAAAAACCAAAATCATTTCACCACAAAGTTTTTCGCGAATAAGCCGCTCAAAACGTTCGGGTACATTTGGGCTATAAAAAGAATTGGTGTTGAGCCACATCTGACTATTGCCGGTAAAACCATGCAACATAAAAACCACCGGGTAACGTTTTTCGGGATTGTCAGCGTAAGAAGGAGGTAAATAAACCGGGATTTTTCGCAAGGTAGCATCACCCAGAGGATTATTTTGCAAAGCCGGGCTTTCGATTTCTTCCACAGTTACAGGCATTTGGCGGATTTCTCCTGTTATTTGATTAAACGAGCAAAATTTAGCTGGTTAAAGCATAGCAAAGCCGCGCCAATTTAGCAAGAAAAAGCGGAACTTATCTGAGCTTTTGGTAAATTTCTAAGGTTTGGCGGGCGGCATTTTCCCAGCTAAAACGGTGGGCGCGGGCCAATCCTTCAGTTCGGTACTCTTGAATCAGCTTTTGCGGGCCATCCAAATCTTCCAAAGTCTGAATAATTGCCTGAGCAATCGAATTAGTATCGCCCGCGTCGCACATAAAAGCCGCCCCCTCAAAAATCTCTTTTAAGGCCGAATTATTGGCGGTAACAACGGGTGTGCCACAAGCCAGAGCTTCGAGCGGCGGAATACCAAAGCCTTCGTAAAGCGAGGGAAACACAAAAATATCGGCCAAATTATAAAGCGCAGGCAAATCGGCATCTGGCACGAAATCCAGCCACAAAATATCTTCGGTCAATTTTAGTTCGCTGATACGCCGGAAAATCGGCTCGTACAGCCAGCCGCGCCTCCCCGCCAAAACTAGCTTGCGCTGCTTTCCGGCGGGAGTTTGGCGCACTTTATCCCAAGCTTCGACCAGCCGCACCAAATTTTTACGCGGTTCAATCGTGCTAACGAATAAAGCGAATTTTTCGGGCAGCTTGTGTCTATCGCGTACCGCTTCCATTTCTTCACGCTGGGCTTCGCCAAAAGGCTGGAACTGCGGCCCGACTCCGTTGTAAATCACTTCTATTTTTTCTGGCGGCGTTCCCAACCGTTCGATTAGCTCTTGTTTGATGCTTTCCGACACCACGATTATTTTGTCGGCCTTTTTTACAGTACGGGGAACAGCTTCGGCCAGATAGCGGCGCAGTCCGGCTTCGGAGTTCTCTGGCACGATTAAAAAACTAAGGTCGTGAATAGTAACAATATCAGGTTTCTTGAAGTGGGGCGGCAGGGTAAAATCGGGGAAATGCAGCAAATCTAATCCGGCAAGCGGGGCAGGATACGAAAAAGGGTTGCCCAACCATGCAACGGCCTCAAGCGGCAAAGGAATTTTCAAACGCTGCCAGAGCCGGGTCAAATCCCGTTCCGAAAAGGGCAAGGCGGCATAGCGGGCGTTGGCGGGCGGCTGCTTTCTTTGACCCAAAATAAAAGCTTGCTGGCTGCCGCTCAAATCCCCCGAAGCATAAAAAAGGCTAAATTCTATTTCTGGCTTATCTTTAGTAATTTCCAGCAAGGCACTAACCAGGCTACGGGTATGCCGTCCAACACCCGCGCCCTGCCGGATGGCGGCGGTATAATCCAAACCTATCCGTAAATTGGGTTTTTTGCTCACGCTTGCTATTTCTTCCGGCTAACAATATACAAAATCGCGCCGAATACTATAATTAGCCAGTAGCTAACTACCCGGTCAAGAATCGCTACCGATGAAGCCAGATTTTTGTCAATTGCGAAAGTGGTCAGCACTACCACGATTGTACCCTCCACCGCACCCAGCCCGGCGGGTGTAAAAGGCAGGGTCGTCAAAAGCGAACTGGCAAGGGCAATAAAAATTACCACTGAAAGGCCCAGCGAAACATTCAGGCTTTGCATTACAAAGTAAAGCCGCGCTCCTTCACAAAGCCAAATACCCATCGTCATAGCATAAAGCTTTAGCTGGGTATCCCGCCGGAAACTGCTAACTGTCCCCTCTTGAAAGCGGTGGAAAATCGGCTGAAAACGGCTCGGCACAAAGCGGGCGATTTGATGGCTGTAAAAACGCAAAACTACCAGCCCAATAACAATTCCTACCACCAAAATCATACCAAAGACGAACACCAGGTAAATACTGCTCAATTTGCTTTCGACGCTGCTAAACGCGACCAGCCCCCCTAAACAAAGTAGCCCGAACAGTACCAGCACATCCGCAATCCGTTCAGCGAAAATCGTCCCCAGAGTACGGCTAAAACTGGCGTTCGCGTTTTTCTTGAGCAAGTAGCCCCGGTAAGCATCGCCTAACTTGGCCGGAACAAGGCAGTTTACAAACCAGGATAAAAATATAATTTCGATTAGTCCAGGTAAGCCAGGTAAACGCACCTTATTTTCCTGCTCAAATCCGGCGTTGCGTAAAAGCATTCGCCAACGCAAGCCTCGAATATAAAAAGCAAAATAATAAATAGCAAATCCAGCCAGCAAATATAATAAATTAGCCTTTAAGATATTAGAAAAAGTAGCGGCAAAATCAATTTTTACCGTTAAAACAAAGAAAACCAGAATTACCGCGCTAATCCCAAATCCAGCCAGCGTTTTGGGGTCGCGCAATCGGGCTGCAAGCGAAATCCCGCCGCCCAAATTTTCGCTCTCGCCCTCGTCCGCTACCGCCACGACTTTGGGTGCAACCGCAACTTCGTTATTATTTTCAATATCATCTTCTATTTCCGGCAAGCCCGGATTAGTGCCGCCATCCGCCGAAAAATGGCTAAACTTTTTTAATTCGGCATCACGTTCTGACAAATTTCTCACTCGCTCCTTTCGCGGAAGTACCATTCAAAAAATCTTGCACTGCCTTCCTCGAAGGGGGTAGCAGGCGCAAAATTGAGCAAACGCTGGGCTTTGGCTATATTGGCGTAAGTTATGGGTGGCTCGGAGGCGGGCCGTTCCAGATGCAAAATATTGGCTTTTTTACCAAGAGCTTGCTCCGCCGCCCGAATCCAATCCATTTCAGTATGGGTATTGCTATTGCCCAAATTGATAATCTCGTAATCAAAAGGGCGGTCAAGAGCGGCCAGCACCCCGCGCACCGTATCAGCGACGAAAGTCCAGTCACGGCGGGCTGAACCATCCCCGAAAAGTTTTAGCGGTTCGCCCCGGTCAATCGCCTTCGTAAAAAGAAACACTGCCATATCGGGCCGGTTGCGCGGGCCATAAACCGTAAAGAAGCGTAAGGCCGTAAATTTTGTACCAAAAAGATGGTGATAAGTATACCCGATTAGTTCGGCAGCCCGTTTGGTGGCGGCGTAGGGATGGGGCGGAGAATCTACTATCTCATCTTCCGAAAATGGCACATTTTTGGTATTGCCATAAATCGAGCTGCTACTCGCCATTACAAAATGCTCGATTTTGCTCAAGCGGGCCAATTCCAGCAAATTCATTGTTCCCCGCACGTTTACTTCTTCATATAAAAGAGGATGTGCGACGGAATAACGTACTCCGGCCATGCCCGCCAGATGACAAATCTTGTCGGGCCGCTCTTGCTCGAAAATAGTTTGTAAACTTTCGTAATCGCGCAAATCTACCCGGTGCAACTTGTAGCGGGGATGTTTTAGAGCCGCCTGAACATTGCGCTCCTTGCGAAGCGGATCGTAATAACTATTAAAATTATCAATCGCACAAACTTCGTCGCCACGTGCTAAAAGAGCCTCGGCGGTATGGCTGCCGATAAACCCGGCAGCCCCGGTTAAAAATACCTTCACTCTGTTTTTCCTTCAAGCTGGCCCGCTGCTTTGTCCAACTGCGGGATTAAATAGAAAAGGGCCAGTACCGCGCTCCACTGGATACCCAGATTAAGCACGTGTAAATTCTCGACCAAATTATGAATAGCTACGGCGATTATTATTCCCAAACCGCCCCACGCGACATATCGCAAAAGCCCATCCCTTGTTTCCCTGAAAACCACTATCGCCCGCCCGAAAGCAACCACTAACAGGGCCAGATACGCGCTAATCCCTATTATGCCTGTTTCTGCGGCACTATGTATATAGTAATTATGGGCATGTCCTTGCGAATATAGCCATTGGCCCGGATAAAATTGGGGGTAGGTCGCGTTAAAATTGCCAACGCCAACTCCCAGCCAAGGATTGCTCAAAAACATATTACCACCCGCTTGCCACATCGCCATTCGCTGCACCACCGCGAAATTTTCGTCGGTAAGCCGGACTTCGCGTACATCAAACGGGGTTAATTGCTCGGTAATAGAACTCAGGCGAGTAACAATCGCCGGATTAATCGCCCCGGTTTGTAAACCCACTATCCCAAAAACTAGCAGCAGCACAATTGCGACCCATAGCCCGATAGATTTTTTTCCACGAATCGCAATCATAACGAGCAAAGCCGCCGTCAGACCAAGCCACGACCCCCGCGAGTAGCTGGCGACTACTCCTAACAATACCAAGCCCACCGCCGGAATTAGCAAAGCCAGCCAAAACCAGTTTTGAATTACTTGCCGCCGTTCGATTTGGCGGGATTGGCCCGCTTCACCTAACGTTAGCCAGCGATTTACCCAAAAATTACGGCTGCGCCAGACGGCAAAACCAAGCGCGACCAGCATGGGCAAAGCCATTTCCAGATACCCGGCAAAGGGATTGGGAAATTCAAATGTGCCGAAGGCGCGGGTCAAATTTTCGCTAATGGCAAAGCTTTCTGGCCCAACCCCTAGCCGCGTTTGCACCACACCTAACCCGGCTTCCCCAACCGCGCCAATTATCAACACAATTACTAACGTCCAGAACTGGCGGCGAGTTTCGATTACGTTGGTCGCCAACAAATAAGCAAAAAAAGTTATGAGCCAGCGACTAATCTCGGCCAAACCGTCCGAAACGCTGGTCGCTACCGTCAGCGAGGCAATTTGTACCGCGATGTAAATCAAAAAGAAAGGCAGCAAGGGTGGCAAGGGGCGGCGGACTAGCGGTTTTTTATAAGCGGTGCGATTGGCGTACCAAGCCACCAGCGTCAAAATTACCGCCGCTTGCGTCAGGGTCAAACGGCCACCTACCGGCAAAATAACTTTATCCTGTACCGGCACGGAAAGTACCATAAAGTACAGTCCAAGTTCGGGTCGGCGCGTCACCAGCACAAAACCAACCAGTCCTAACGCCGCCGCCAACGCCACAAAGGGCGATTGGGTCAGCAGTAGCCAGCTAAAAAGCGGAGTTAATAACACCCCTGCCGTTAAGGGCAAGCTAAAAGGCCAGTTTAATTGTCGGCCAAAAACAATCAACTTGCTTTACCCAGGGCGGCTTCCCGTTTTTCTTTCTCGGCCTTGAAATATTCGATGGTCAGGCTCAAGCCCTCGCGCAAGGAGATAACTGGTTGCCAGCCTAGCCGGGTGCGGGCTTTGGTAATATCGGGACAACGTCGGGTCGGGTCGTCCTGGCGGGCGGGCAAAAACACAATTTCCAGCGAAGAATTAACAATCGAGCGCACCGTATCGGCAAAATCCAGCACCGTCCGCTCGTCCGGGTTGCCCAAATTAAAAATTTCGCCCTTTGTGCCATCGCTGAACATGGCCCGGATTAGCCCCTCGATAGTATCGGAAACAAAGGCAAACGAGCGGGTTTGGGTGCCGTCGCCGTAAATCGTAATCGGTTCGCCGTTGAGAGCCTGATTGATAAAGTTAGGCACGATACGGCCATCGTTGGGGTCGTTGCGCGGGCCGTAAGTATTAAACAAACGGACGATGCGGGCATCCAAACCGAACTGCCGGACGTATTCCATGCTCAAGCTTTCGGTAAAGCGTTTGCTTTCATCATAGCAACTGCGCGGGCCAACCGGGTTGACGTTGCCCCAATAATCCTCGCGCTGTGGGTGTTCGAGCGGGTCGCCGTAAGCTTCCGAAGTTGAAGTTACCAGATAGCGGGCCTGATAGCGCATCGCCAACTTTAACATATGGTGCGTCCCCACCGAATTGACCATATGGGTTTCAATTGGGTTACGGCTATAACCTACCGGGCTGGCGGGGCTGGCAAGATGAAAAATAGCGTCAATCGGCTGCTCTAACTGCTCGAAAGGAATAGTTATATCGTGCCGGAAAAATTCAAATTCGGCATTATGACTAAAACTTGCAATATTTTCAGAACGACCAGTAATAAAATTATCAAGGGCAATTACGTGATGGCCCTGCCCCAGCAATTTCTCACAAAGATGCGAACCTAAAAAACCAGCTCCCCCGGAAACCAGAATCCTCACTTATTTCTCTCCTTTAGTGACCTTAGCGTCATATTGTAAAAGCTTTAAAAGGGCGAATGAAAGACAAAATACCACCGCAAGGTCTACCAGGAAATAAGAGTTATCTACTAATCCGTGAACCACAAAATCGGTCATACTGCCAAGCAAGCCCAACGTTAATACTCCTCGCTCTGACAAAGACCAACCCCGGTTTTTATTCCCGTTATAGAGTTTTTCCTGTGACTGAGGTGCAAGCAACTTTTTATCACTCGAAATTATTTTTAAGGCAATGCTGAAAAATACTATCAGCAAAGCTAACAAAATAGGCGGCCCCATTATACCTAATCTGAGCCAATAATCCAAGAGAAGATTATGTGGATGCGAGGTGAATCTTTCCAGCCAGGCTTCGGGCGAAACATACTGTACACTATATTTGTACAAAAACTGGTCAAGGCCAATCCCGGTTAGGGGATAATCGCGCAGCATTTGCACCGAAGCTTGCCAAACGTGCAACCGAGTCGAGTTAGAGCCACCGTCAAAGCTGAATAAAGAGGTAATCCGCTCGATTTTGACAAAAGGAATCGCTGCTATTACCAGTAGCAGCCCTGCTCCATAGACCATCAGACCACGCCGTGAACCCGCCGCGATAATCATTACCAGCAAGGCTAGGCCCGTTCCAAGCCATGCCCCTCTGGAAAAAGACAAAGCCAGAGCCAGCCCAAGTGGAGCAAGCGCAGTTAAATAAAGCCAGCGTCGCCGCTCCCACTTACCCCCCGAAAAAAGAGTATATCCTGTCGCCAGGGGGATGACCCGGCCCAAAAATAGGCCCAAATTATCGGGATGGTTATAGACCGAAACTACCCGGCTAACTCCTTCGGCCAGCACTACTTTATCGGCCCGGAACACAAACTGCCCGATACCAATCAGCGCAACCACGACCCCAACCCCAATCAGCACATCAAAAGCCCGTTTTACCCCATTTTGTCCCTTCAAAAATTGGCCCGCCAGCAAAAATAATAATAGCGGCTCGACAATGACCAGCCGGAACTCTCGCAAAGCTTCCTTTAAGTGCGACGGCTCAGGCGTTAGCAGCGACAGACAAGCCGCTACAAAGAAGATAAACAAGGCGAGGGAAAGAAGTTGCGAGTTGCGAGTTGCGAGTTGGAAGAAGGGTTGTCGGTTGTCGGGGAGTATTTTCGACTTTCGACTTCCTAATTCCGACTTGTTTTTGATACTTGATACTTGATACTTGATACTTGGTTCCGATTTGCGGTTATCAAGGGTGGGTACGTCGTCCCAAATTGGGATACTGGTTTGAGTGGTTGTCTTGCGACTAAATTTTAATTTTTGAAATATCGCTCGAACTAGCCATGCGCCAGTTGACATAACTATAATAATTTCGGTCAGGGAAAATTCGAGGCGGGGGCGGGTATCATGCGGGTCGTAAGGGCGCAAAACATTTTTCAGGGTTTCGAGCGGGCTTTGCGAAAGTTTTAAATCGCGGGGATGCAAATAAAGTGGCGCAAACATTACGGCGTACAAAACCGCCCAATCGGGCCGCACCAGAGCCATGGGGAAAAAAAGCAACGCTCCAGCAATGGCAAGCGGCATAGAAGGCGCAAAGTAATAAATTGCCAGTGCAACTAACATTACATAAGGAGCATAGCTTTCTCGACTGCGCCACAGCCATCCAACCATTCTTGCAATTAGCGGCGGTACAATTATCCAAAATTGGCGGGCGAAAACGCCAGCACTCCCCACCGCGCCAACGCTCAAGCCCCCATAAAGCAGCACCACCAGCCAGCCAAAATGGTTGTCGCGGGAGACGTAAAAGCCGCTAACCTGAGCCAGTGTATTGCTCCCGCTACCTGTTCCAACGACTTTCACCCGCAAGGTATGCTTTATGTCTTTCAGCCCCTCCGCCAGAGTTAGGCGAGTTTCGCCGCCCGCCTTGAAAGAAATTTCTTTGCTTTCGCCACCGTCCACGCTGACCTGTAACTTACCGTCACGGCTAGGGGTCAAGACAATTTCAATACGTTCGCCCCGAAAACTTGAGGTAAAACTACTACCTTCGGTCAGCGTCGCGATTGGGCCGGAATAATTCAGAGCCGGGTCGTTGGCAGGATGCCAGCCCGTCGCCATTGTAGTGTATTCGTTGGCTGAGTAATTTTTCAAAGCGGTAAAAGCCGGACGGGGCTTGAAATCCGGCCAGACCAGCGCAAAATAATTGGTGGGGTCTTGCGGGCGACTTGCCAACGGTGGGTCAGGCCGGAAGAACCAGACGCTAACCACGCCCAGCCAGGGCCATTCCTGCCGCGCTCGTTCCAGCCCGCCCGTCAAATACTCGGCCTGTTGCTGTTCGGTGATGCTGTCGCCCCATTGCTGCCCGATACGGCCCGGCTGCTTCGGGTTATTATAATCATCCAGATACGGGCCAGGCGGGACGGCAATCCAGCCGTATTCCGTCGCCCAAACCGACTTGGCCTTATCGCCGTTTTTCTCCATTATTTCGTGGCTGGCGGCGACCCGGTTCAAGTTTACCCGTTTCCAATCTTTAGAGCGAAAGTCGGGCTGAAGCAAGCGGAAATCAGGGGAATAACCCAGCCCGTACATTTGCACGCCCAGCACATCAAAATAAGATTTTGCTCCAGCCTTGTACATTTGGTCAAGGTATTTTAGCTCGGACAAATTGTTGTATTCCGGGCCATCCTCAACCGTCGGGGCAAGCGAAGCCGCCAGCACCAGCGCGTTTGGATTCACTTCTTTGAGGCGGGTATAAGCCTGTTTGAGCAAATCAGTATACTCTGCCGGGTTTACCCGCCGGTCATTCCATTCCGCCGCCAGATTCGGCTCGTTCCAGATCTGGTAAAAGCGTAAGCGATTTTTATAACGGCTGGCGAATTGTCCCACAAAAGCGGCAAAATCATCATAATTTTCGGGTGGCCCGGTCAAGCTATTAAAAGCGTCAGGGCGGGAGCTTTTGAGGCGGTCATATTCTTTGGCTCTGGCCCAATAGGGCGGGCGGTCAAGCCGGGCGATAATCTGGATGTTGCGGGCGGCGGCTTTTTCGACAATCTGGTCGAATTTGGCCCAATCGTACTGCCCGCGCTCCGGCTCGATTGCTTCCCAGGGGAAAATTTGGCGGATAAAACCAAATCCACCCACCTTAATCATATCCAAAGAGCGGTCAATATTGGCGGTATCAGTTTCGAGGTGCAAGGAAGTATTAACCCCAAGCGGGTTTACACCCAAATCTGCCGAGCTGGTATAGGGGATGCGCGGCAAATCACGACCATACGAAACCCCGTAATTATTGAGTAAATCAAAGAAAAGCGTTGCCGCCAATCCGCCCAGGCAGCCAATTAAAGCCAGAAACGAAAGCCCCGCCAGCAGGAAAGGGCGAATACGCCGGGGTTTGGCTGGAGAAACAGGCTGCTTTTCAGTTTTCAGGGTTTCGTCACTTATCACGATTTATATAACTACTGACCACGCCCGTTTGTCGCAATCCAGCCTTTAGCCTTGCTTTTTAAGGAATTACAGCTAATCCAGAGCATTTTTGTTTAACCGTCGAATTATAACATTCCACAGAGCGCGGGGCAAACTAACCCAAAGCTTGGGGTGTGGTTGAGAATTATATTTTGCGGTAACTCGCCCGGAAGTGAATTTCCGGGCTGATTCGCTCAACCCGGCTAAACCCGGCTTGAAAAGATGTATCGTGCCTTAAAGCTGGGTTTAGCCGGGTTAAGTTTTTAGCCGGGAAGTTTAGTTCCCAGCGACGTTTATCCCTTATGCAAAATCCCGACGTTTTCCTAAAGCCGGGCGTAACCCGCCTATTTCCAAAATCTTGCCGCCAAAGCCTGTGAGCCGAGCAAACCAAGTTGTACCTCGTAGGGTGTGCCGTTATGTTCGGGATGGTACTCGAAGCGGGCGCGTTCAAAATATTGCACAGTGTAAAACTTGCCGTCGGCAGGGTTGGTTTCACCGAATTCCTCGCTGGTAGGATAGCCGAAAATCGCCAGCCCGCCCCGGTTTTCCCAATAAGTTTTAAACACACCCCTCAAGTTATGCCCGGTTTCCCTGAAATAAAGGCGGTCAGGCTTGGGCGTAGGGACGGGCGTAGCGGTAGGCTTGCCTTTTTCGGGGGTAGGCGGAATTGGGGTAGGCATAGGCGGCGGTACAAGCGATTGCGCTCGTTCAAAGCTGCGACAGGCGCGGGCAATTAGTTCATTGCCGAGCAGACCGAGCAAAACTTCGTATTTTGACCCGGCGTTTTCGGGGTGGTATTCAAAGCGTTCACGCTCAAACCATTGGACGGTAAAAGCTTTGCCCGTACCGGGGTCAATTTCGGGGTAAGGCTCGGTCAGGGGCAAGCCAAACAAATCCGCCCCGCCATTTTTGAGCCAGTAATTCAGGAACGGGCCGCTCAAGGTATGCCCGGTTTCCCTAAAATAGTAGGGCGCGTTCGGATTTGCGGCAGAATTTTGGATAGCGGGCGGCTGGATAGCATCGGCGGGCAAGTTGGGCAGGGCTAATTTTTGGAAGGCGGCATAGGCTGGTTTGTAACGCACGATTTTACCACCGTGCGGGCTGTAACCGTTCTGGTTTACCGAAAGATGCACCAAACCCATCGGGATGATTTGCCCATTGACATAAAAATCTTCAAACTTGAACCAAAATACTGCCCCGACATCGGCCTGTCTTTGAGCGGCGTAGCTATAGAAAATCCGCAAATACTGGGCCTGCTCGTCATCCTCGTTGGTAGTTTGTGGCCCGGCACAATTGCGGTTATCTCTTGCTCCGGCCAGCCCGGTTTCCGTCACCCAAAGTTTATTGGTTTTATCTCCGGCTTGCCGCATCAAAGTAATGGCCTGGTCTACCGTGTAAAGCGAATCCCAGGCATCGGTAAAGTAGGGATGCCAGGCCACCCCGTCAAAGGGGAACGGATTGTCGCCAAAGTGCGGGCCGCGTTCTTTGTAATTTTGAACTGTTTTAGATTTGTAAATATCGGACAAATAGCTCACGTGGTCAAGATACGGGTCGCCCGTAGCGATAGTGCCGCCTAAAATAATTTTTACGTTAGGATGCGAAGTTTTGACTCCGGCATAAATTAGCGACATTAACGCCCCGATATTTTCGGCTTTGGCCTTGAAACCGTACCAGTTGTTAGCCTCATTCAAAATTTCGTAAGCCCCAATTTTATCACCGTAGCGGTCACTTAATTCCTTCACCCGTCCGGCAAAAGCCCGGATGTAAGGGTTAGAGCCGTCCGGCTGGTCGGGGTTGTCGTTAAGGCGAGTATAGGCCAAATCGGTATCGTTGGGGTTTTTGGCAATTACCAAATCCGCGCCAACTAGTGCCAGAACTTTTAGCCCGTAGCGGGGTGCAATTTCGTTAATAAAAACATCAATTTTACTATAATCAATAAATCCACCACGTGCATCGCTTCGGGCATCGGCGTGAAATTCGATACGTACCCATCGCGCTCCGGCAAGACTAATTTGCTGGGCCATATTTTCCTGCATCGCCAGATTGGGACGGTTCGGGTTGGTTGGGTCACTATTGAAATCGTACCAGGGGTCGCGCCCGACCATCCCAAAGAAATCGGGCGGCGCAACCGACGACTTTTGCGGAATATCTGCCGCATAAAAAGCCTGAGCTGCCCGGTTGCCGGGTTCAGTCGGAAAAGAGCCAAAAATTACAGAAGTCAGAAACCAGATAATTAGCACCACCACCATCCGGCGGTAAATTGGATAGCGCAAAACCAGAATTCTCCCCGTTAAACTGATGTTAAAAGAAGACGCTACATTAATAATCTACTATATTTAACGCACCGGGAAGCCATAAGTTTTGGTTTGAAACATTAGAGAATTAGCTAACCAGCTTGAGCTTGCTTTCTTTTTGCTTTGCGCTGTTTTTGCGGTAAGCCCGAACCCCGCGCACACTAAACGCGCTTAAAATGCTTAAAGCACTGCCAAAACTTAAAATGCTTAAAACGCTGCCCGTACTAAAGATACTTAAAATACTAGCTACACTGCCAATGCTCAAACCTTTGCCTGATTTGGCCTCGCTCCTACCCGCCTTTTCTTTTGCCATCGGTTGCTTTACCTCCTGAAATTTCGCCTGAACCCTTTTGTTCGGATGTCCGTCATTTTTAGCCAATGTACCATAATTTTATCAGGCCGTTACCCAGGCCGGAAATCAAGGTTTTGCCGTCCGGCCCAAAAATAATTGATGCGCCGGAAGATTTGGGGGCAAGGCTCAAAGTTTGTTTGCCTTCGCCTAAATCCCAAACCCGAATGGTTTCATCTTCCGAGCCAGATACCAGGCGTTTGCTATCCGGGCTGAACGCTACCGAACGCACTTCTTCTTTATGACCCGCTAGATTAAAGATTTGTTTCCCGCTTGCCACTTCCCAGATTCGCACCGAAGCTTCTTTCGAGCCACTGGCTAACAATTTGCTATCGGGACTGAACGCAACGGGCAGCACCCAATTGGTATGCCCACGCAAAACGTTAATGCTCTTTTCGCTGGCGACATCCCATAATCTAACGGTGTAATCAAGTGAGCCGGAAGCCAACAATTTGCCGTCAGGACTCCAAACCACGCTCTCGACCCAATTGGTATGCCCGTTCAGCGTCGCTTTGGCCTTGCCGCTTTCCACCTCCCAGAGCCGTAGCGTCGTGTCTTTTGAACCACTGGCAAGCGTTTTACCATCGGGGCTAAAGACGACTCCGGCTACTTCGTCAGTATGTCCGGTCAGGGTTTTTAATTCCTCGCCCGTCGCAATATCCCATAGTTTGATAGTTTTATCTACCGAACCGGTGGCAAGAGTTTTCCCGTCAGGGCTAAAGGCTACCGCCCGTACATCAGCTTTGTGGCCCTTGAAAGTTTTGATTTCCTGCCGGGTCTGCCAATCCCATAGCTTTACGGTTTTATCCGCCGAAGCCGAAGCAAAAGTTTTTCCGTCCGGGCTAAGAGTAACTTGCCATAACCCGCCGCTATGCCCGCGCAAAGTCGCCAATTCTTGCCCAATCGCCGGGGTCGGGGTTGGGGTTGGCGGAATAGGTGTCGTGGTAGCGGTAGGGGCGGGTGTCGCGGTAGGCGGGACAGGCGAAGCGGTTGCTGTAGGCGGCGCAAGGATTGAGCCGGGTGTGGGCGAAGCCGTTGCCGCTGCCCTACTTGAAGTTGAAGTTGGCGCGAGGGTAGCCGGGACAGAACCTGCGGTGGGGACATCACCGCAAGCCGCCAGCAAAAGCATTAGAATAAGCACAATCCAAAGAAAGCCGCGTTTTAGCAAGTTTGCAATCCTTC
>JBBQGP010000016.1:0-45036 GCA_038323095.1 Chloroflexia bacterium
CAAAATAACTTAAATAAAGGAGATTATAATGTGCTACGACGATAATGCTCGACCACCAATGCCGCCCGGTGCAGATGGTCAGGGTAAAGGCGAAGATTTAGTATTAACAGCCAGCGATGGCACACAGTTCGCCGCTTTTTACGCTACCGCCGCCAATCCCGCCGCCGCCCGCATCCTGATTTATCCTGATGTTCGCGGTTTGCACCAGTTTTACAAGGAATTAGCCTTGCGCTTTGCCGAAGTTGGCTATAATGCCCTGGCGATTGATTATTTCGGGCGCACCGCCGGATTGACCGGGCGCGACGAATCTTTCGAGTTCTGGCCGCACGTTACCCAAATAAAGCTGGATACTTTTTTCCAGGACGTTACAGCAGGGCTGAATTACTTGCGCGATAACGGCGGAGAAAACAGCCCGGTCTATGTGGTCGGTTTTTGTATGGGCGGCTCTTTTGTTCTTTGGAGTGGCACTCGGCCCGAATTCAAGTTTGCTGGACTAATTCCATTTTACGCCGGCTTAACTCGCGATTTTGGGGGAGCAGGGACGGTATTGGATATAGCCGACAAGGTGCAATACCCGGTGACAGGCTTCTTTGGCGGAGCAGACCAGGGTATCCCCGAAAGCGACGTTCACAAGCTGGAAGCCAAACTGGACGAAGCGGGAGTGCAGCACAATATTACGATTTATCCCGGCGCACCGCATAGCTTTTTTGACCGCCGCTCGGCTGAATTTGCCGACGCTTCTGCCGATTCCTGGCAAAAAATCCTGAGTTTCATCAGTAAATAACCGCTCACCCGGCTGGTTTGCAAGCCAAAAAACGAGCTTGCAAGCCAGCCTTGTTCCTTGACACCGTTATTGGCAGCGTGATAATATCGCCTCTAAAAGAGAAGAAACAGCGTTCCATTGTATAGAACAGGTATATAGAACAGGGGTATAGAACAGGCGAGGAGTAAGAATAGATGCCAAACCTAAAATTGCTGCGCCGGGATGAGGCTATGTTCGATTTTGTGGTTAGCCTGAAGGGTGCAATTGGCAAGCACGTTTATTCCAATATGGCGACGGAATTTCAGGAGCGGGCTGCTACGCAGGAAATTGAGCAGGGCAAACGACCTCAAACTCCCGAAGAAATTGGCGAAATTTTAAAAGACCACGTTGGCTTCAAATTCAATCGCTGTGCTACCCGCAAAAGTCAGGAAATGATGTGGAATAGTATTGTTGAAGCTTACCGCCCCCACGAAGAAACGGTGTTAGCTCAACTTAATCAGACGCGGGAAGATACTAAAGGTACGTTGGCTCTAAATCCCGATTTGCAATTACCCGATTATTTGGCGAACAATGCCTTTCATTTGCAACCGGGCGGCTATTATGGTGCGGGTGATATGAGCGCGGTTTACTATGATATGGGAGTTAATCTTTACTTTCGCAAAACCGCCAATGATTTTCGAGTACAACGCGCTTTAGCCGCCGCGACCCCTGCCGGAAATTATCAGCGTATTCTGGATTTGGGCTGCACTGATGGCGGCAATACTATCGCCTATAAGGAGCAATTTCCGCAGGCGGAAGTATACGGCATAGACGCAAGCGGAGCGCAGCTGAAAATGGCCCACCAGAACGCCGAAGAACGCAATTTGCCAATTCATTTTAACCAGCAGTTCGCCGAGCAAACCAATTTCCCTGACAATTATTTTGATGTGGTTATCTGTTACATTTTGTTCCACGAAATGCCCCGCGAAGCGGTAGAGGCCACTTTGAAGGAAGCCTTGCGGATTTTGCGGCCCGGCGGTATGTTCATTAGTGGCGATATAACCCCTTTCCGGGAGAATGATGCTTTCCGCTCCTTTATTTCTTCGTGGGAAGTAGATAATAACGGTGAAACTTACTGGCGCGAGATTTTGGAAAAAACTTATATGCCAACCGAATTTGAGCAAGCCGGGTTTGTAAAAGTTCGCGAGTTTGGGGTTGCCGCCAGCAAACTTTCACCCAAGTTTCCCTGGGCCACGTTGGGTTACAAGCCGGAATAACTTTTACAGGAGAAATTTTGATGGCGGAAGCATCGGCTTTGGATGAAGCAAAGTTGCGAACTGATTTGCTGCAATTTGTCAGCGAAAGTAAATTTATAATGGCTGTTTCAATGGGGCGGGACGGCTACCCGATGGCCCGCACACTCGGCTATTTAAATGATGATTTTAACATTTGGCTTTATACTGTCAATCAATCGCTGAAAATGCAGCAATTTCGCGATAGCTCTAAAATAACTTTGCTCTGGCGCGAACCTACCCCCCATTTCTTCAAGTTCTTGACGATGAAAGGCAATCTGGAGATTTTCGAGGATGCGGCCATAGTAAACCAGGTTTGGGAACGCTATCAGGCTAAATATTATAGCGGGCGACCTCGCCAGGCCGAAGGCGAAGGCGGCGAAATGCAAAGAATTGTAATCAAAGTTAAGCCAGTTTATTTACGGGCCGAAGGTTTTGGCTTTTCACCGCCGCCCGTTCTCAGGGAGTTTTAAAATGATTTCAACCGAAACAAGCAAACCAGCCAGCCAGCCCCAACGCCAGCCGCGCCCGGTTTATCTGGAAGACCCAAGTCTGGATAAATTAGCACGAGCTGTAATCGAATTAACCGCCCAGCTTTATATCTCACGGGATAGAGAACGCGCTCTGGAACGCTTATTGGTGGATAAAGGTATTTTGCAGCCGGGCGAACTGGATTATTACAAAGGAGATACCGCGCTACAGGCACAACTCGAAAAAGAACGGGAAGCTTTAATCGAAGCGGTGATTACCCGTAATTTGTTCGAGGATTAGTCTGGCCCTCATGAAGATTTTGTTGCTGGGTCAAGCTCCTTTGCCAATTGAAGGCGGTAAGCAGATAAACGCACCGGGCGTACGGGCCTGGCATTTCGCGCAAGCTCTGGCCGAAGCCGGGCATACCATCCGGCTTGTCGCGGTACAAACTGGAACAATTACCAGCCCGCCCGCTCAAGAAATTTCCCCTAAAATTACTTTTCAGGTCTGCCACGAAATCGAAATAACCCAACAAAATTTGCTGATAAAGCTGGATGAAGAATTTCAGCCGGATGCAGTAATTGGGGCAAGCGTCTGGCCGAGCTATTTACTGGCTTTGTTTGGCCCACCCGAAAAACCCTTTTGGGGTGATTTGTTTGGTAGCCCTCTGGCGGAAGGTCAGGCCAAAGCTGCTCTTTACCAGGATAACAGCTTGATAGAACCTTTTGCCCGCTTTGAAGCAACGGTACTGGCCCGTTGCGATGCGGTTAGCGGCGTTTCAAGCTATCAGGAAAACGCCCTAGTTGGTGCGCTGGCGGTGCAAGGTCGTTTGAATTATCAGACTTACGGCTACCGCTTTGCTTATACTATTCCCGCCGCCCTGGATGCCGAAATTTTGCCGCACGACCAGATTGTTATACGCGGCTCGCTTGTGCCGGAAAACGCTTTTGTAGTGTTATGGAGCGGGGGTTATAATACCTGGACAGATGTCGGTACTTTGTTTGCCGGTCTGGAAGGGGCAATGGCTCAAAATTCAGATTTGCACTTTGTTTCTACTGGCGGAGCGTTACCTCCGCACGATAGTCTGACCTACCCGCATTTTCAAAGCCTAATCGAAAACTCGCTCCATAAAGACCGCTATCACTTGCTGGGCTGGCTACCCTACGAGGGCTTGCAAAATTACTATTATGAGAGCAATCTGGGCATTATTCTGGACAAATGGAGCTACGAGGGCATCCTGGGTAGCCGTACCCGTCTTTTGGACTGGCTTAAATACGAATTGCCTGCCGCCCTTACCCTGAGTGCCGAACTAACCCGCAAACTTGGCGCGGCAAAATTGGCCTTCCCTTTCCCGCACGAGGATGCCCCAAAACTAAGCCAACTTTTGCTAGAATTGAGCCGCAACCCAGCCCGCTTGAAAGAAGCCAGCACTCGCGGGCGAGATTACGTTTTAAGAAACTTTCATTATAACGTCGCTTGCGCCCCTCTTACGGCTTGGGCTGATAACCCCCGTCGCGCCCCCGATGCCGGGCAAAATCGCCCAATTTTGCTTTCGGGCAGCAATCTGGAAACTGAGAAGCAACTGGCAAGCTATAAAAGCCAGCTAGAAGCCAAAAACGCCCAGATTACCGCCCTCGAAAAGTGGGCCGGGAATATGGAAATTGCCCTGAAACAGCATAATAACAGCCTGCTGGGTAAGGCGATAAATAAACTGAGGAAAGATAGACATTAGATAGTGTATCTTTTTAAGAACTATTGACAGGGCGAAACGAGCTATCTATACTTTATTTTGCGCTTTATTTTGGAATTATTTTAGGTAGAAAGCAGGAAACAATGAGCGAAGAAGCCAAAGCCGAAGTCAGCGATACCCCAATAGACGAAGATGCCGAAGATGCGCTGGAATTGGCCGAATTAGAACGAATGGAAGCGGAAGGGCCACAGCCGGGCGAAACCCGTGATGAATTTGCCGCCCGCTTGCACACCGCGCAGGTCAAACGCCACCAGAAACGCAAGGAAAGTCGCCAAAAAGGTACAATCAAAGGATTGGTAATTATTAATACCGGCAACGGCAAGGGCAAAACTACTGCCGCACTAGGCGTACTTTTCCGAGCCTGGGGACGCGGGATGAAAGTTTGTATGCTCCAGTTTATCAAGGCCAAAACCGCCAATTGGGGTGAAACCCGCGCCGCCAAAAAATTGGGGGTTGAAATTATTCCGATGGGCGATGGTTTTACCTGGCTTTCGGAGGACATCGAGAAGGATAAAATGATGGCCCGCCAGTGCTGGGATTTGTGCAAGGAAAAGATTTTGGGCGGTGAATACGATATTGTTATTCTCGACGAGATGACTTATGTGCTGTCTTACGGTTGGTTGCCGGTAGATGAAGTTATCGAAACGCTCAAGCAACGCCCCGAAGGGATGCACGTTATTATCACCGGGCGCAACGCCGTGCCAGAATTGGTGGAGTATGCCGATATGGTTACGGAAATGAACGAAATCAAGCACCCCTACCGTCAGGGTATCCAGGCCCAGCGCGGTATCGAATTTTAGAGGTAATATCAAGTTTTAGAGGCTGTGGTTATTGAAGGTTCATAAATCAAACCTGCAATAATCCTTTTTAGTAGCTACTAAAAGTAGGTTAATTGCGTATAAAGGTGTATAATATAAGTTAGTCCGGCTTGTGCCGAACTAATTTATTAGATGTTATAAAAAGGGGTTAAAGACTTATATTAAGCCCCTTCCAGTTGAGAAAGCAGAATAATAAAAATGAGTATGAATAATGAAATTAGTGACCAACCGATTATAATGTACGGCGCGACCTGGTGTGGGGATTGCCGTCGCGCCAAGAAGTTTTTCGATAGCAAGGGCGTAAATTACCAGTGGATTGATGTGGAGCAGAACCCAGAAGCTGTCGAAACCGTCATGAAATATAACAACGGTATGCAGAGTATTCCAACGATTATTTTTCCCGATGGCGCGGTTATGGTCGAGCCAACCAACGCTCAACTCGCTACAAAACTGGGTATTTAGCGATTAACTGTTACTGATTAATATTTTAAGCCCTCGGATGTTTCCAGCTTGACACTCTTTAACAACGTTTTGCTCAAGTATTCAACTTAGCGCAATGCTTTAATAGGCGGAATATTCGAGGGCTATCTCCCTCAACTATTCAATATTATTTACTCATTGTAATGTTATTGTAGTCCTACCCATAAGGTCTCTATGTTAGTATTTGTTTACAATAACAAATATAGATTTACATATACTCAGGAGACCAAATGTTTACAGGTTCGACGGTAATAATAGGCGCAAAGCACTCCTCCACTCCCGCACGGTTTCATGGCTGAATTCAAAGCCGCGTTCCAGGAACATTTCAGGAAAATCTCTGAGCGAAAGCTTATACCTTAAGTGCCACAGCACCACCAGAAAAACGATCTGAGTAGGGTAATGTAAATTATGGTAGAGGCTGCCGATTCTTTCATTAAAATTGCGACCACACTGATGGCAGTGAAAGGTGGTATAGCCAGGAGAAGTCAATCTGGCCCGTTTAGAAGTGTGGTCGGAGGTGCAGTACGGACACTTGATGGTCGTGGCAGTTTGATTATTTGCAAACATTGCGCTTTCCAGTTCTGGTTATTTATTTTGGGAGAGGTTCATCAAACGGCACGACCTTATCATATTTCCCCTGGCTTGGCAAACCCTTACCTGATTCCTGCCGGAACCTGCCTCGTCGACCCAATCTCTAACAAGGTCATTTAGACTACCTAACCAGCTTTACCTGGTTTAGAACTGTGTTAAGTTGCTGTGCTAAAACTTGCAATTCAATACTACTATTTGCGGTTTGTCTGGAAGCACTGGCAGTTTGCTGGGCTGCTTCTTCGACTAATCTGGCTCTGACTACTGGAGGTCTTTTGTTGGGCGGTTACATGCTTAATTTCATAAGCCTTATGATTCACTTCTTCCGCCAGACCTAAAAGACGATTTACACTCTCATTAACTCGTAAAGCACTTTGTTCAAGGTCGCTCAAGGCCAGGTGTAAACTATTGTTACTGGCACTAACCCGCTCAACCTGTAACTGACTACCTACCACCTCAGTTAAAACCTCACGGCTGCTTTGTTGAACAGTTTCAATAATCACTTGAGCCTGACCGGTAGCCTGATTAGCCCGATTTGCCAAATCCTTAATCTGGCGGGCTACTTCCTTAAAACGTACTCCGTAAGCCCCCCCCAGAACTGGCAGCCTCAATAGAAGCATTCAGAGCCAGCAAATGTACTTCACCGGCTACGGAATTAAGTAGCTCAACTACTTTACCAATCGAGTTACTCTGCTGAACCAGCAAATCCATCTTTTCGTGAACGGTTTTCACCTGCTGTTCAATCTGGGCTATACCCGAAAGGCTTTGCGTTATGGCTTCGGCTATCTGGACGGTGCTACGCTGGGAAGTGTAACCGACTTTCGATACTACTTCGATTTGCTGTTCGGTGACGGTAGTAAGGGTAGCTACCTGGGCGGCAATGTTAGAAATTTGCCCGGCAGTCTGGGCCAATTCCTCTATTGAACTGAGTACCTGGGCCAGGGCTGTTACTTGCTGGTTCGATATTACGGCCTGTTCCTGGCTTACAACGGTTAGTTGGGTAGTCACTGTTCCCAGATTTCCGCTGATTTGTACCCCTTTTAAGATTTGATGTATAGTCCCTAGAGCCGCCCCAAAGTTAGCCGCCAGTTTTCCAATTTCATCTCTATTTAGAATTACCAGCTTTTGGTTCAAATCCCCCAGCGACATCTGCTTTAGAGCCTGATTAAGCTGGTTTAGTGGCAGTATCAGCACCCGGCTGATAAGACCCAGCACAAAAACAACCATTAGTAAGCTGCAAAAGGTTACTGCTGCTAACAAACCTACAGAAATAAGAACTGTCCTGTTAACCTCTGATTGAAATTCGGTCTGGTTATCACGTAATTTTTTTCGCGCTTTTCCAGTAGAGTTTTGATTTCCTCAAAACCGGGTGAAAATCTAGCCCAGTCCTTTTCGGCCTGCTCAAAATTATTACTCCGTATAGAATTATCAAGCGTAAAAAAGTTATCAAAGGCTACCGTATATAGTTTGGCAAATTGAGTTTCAAAAGCTTGGTTTGGCTGGTCTGGGTCGTTTTTATCACGGCTTTTCAAAGCTTCAAGTATTAAATTCTGGAAATTATTGCGAGTATAAGTATTATGAGTAATAAAAACTGTATCGTAATACACGTCAAGCAAGCTACTATAGGCCAGGCTGTAACGCTGGATACGTTCAAGGTTAACCGAATTAGACGACTGACGTTCCTCGGTAGTCTTGATATAAAACACAAGATAAGTCGAAATTAAACCACTTATTAGAAACCAGATGGTAAGGATAGCAAAAGCAACGCCTAGTTTGTTACGAAGGGGCCACTTGAGTTTTTGTAGAGTACCGACTAGGATTTAAGCATTATATTGCCCTCAATACTAATTCAACAACGTTGTACAGTAGATGTTTGGGGTCAGAGATATAGTTTGGAAAGGAGCAAAAGCCTACAACCAAGCTATAGACACGATTGTAAGTTTCAAGTTACAAGAATGTCAATAGTTTTCCAAAAAACAGTAATATCTCTTTCAAATTCTTTGCAAAACTGGTTTTTATCAAGGCTACGACTATCACGCAGTTTGGTAAAGAACTGGTAATGACTAACGGTGGCCCTGGCTACGAGACAATGACCCCCGGTCTTAGAATGTATCAGGCCGGGATAGTAGAAAACGATTTGGGTTATGCCAGCGCAATCGGGTTAGTACTTTTTCTGGTAATAGTTTTCCTGACCTTTATCAACCAGCGTTTTATTAAAGGTGCTTCGGAAGTGAGCTAGAACGATAGAAGGAAAAGAGAAGGGGAATTTTTATGAAGACATCACGTTCTTTTACTTTTACAGCTTACACACTGCTAACCGTACTGGCCTTTTTTCAGCTTTTTCCGGTAGCCCTACTTCTAATAATGTCCTTTAAGAGCCAGAGCCAGCTTATTGAAAATCCGCTGCTACCAAGCTTTCCGTTACAATTTGAAAACTATACTAAAGCCTGGAACAGTATTAATATCTATCTGGTCAATACTTTTATTATTGCCGGGGCTAATCTTATCGGTGGGCTAACAGTGGCAGCGGTGGCGGCGTATGTTTTCGCCCGGTACAAGTTTCCCGGCAAAGGTTTTCTTTTCGCGCTGGTACTTGCGCTTATTATGATACCGGACATCAGCAGCCTTATACCTCGCTTTATTCTGATTCGTGACCTGAATCTGTTAAACACCTTGTGGGCGGTAATTCTGCCCGGTATTTTTGGTTCGCACGCTTTTTCAATCGTAGTTCTGCGTACTTTCTTTGAAAATATGCCGGAGGATTTATTTGAAGCCGCTCGTATCGATGGGGCAGGACACCTGCCAATCCTTACCAGACTGGTAGTACCACTTTCCTGGCCGGTAATAAGTTCGCTGGCAATTCTTTCGGTACTGGCTTCGTGGAATGACTTTATCTGGCCGCTTATCGTGCTAAACCGAGACAACTTACGTACCATTTCTATCGGGCTTTACTTCCTGGCAACCGATGGCACTAACCAGCAAATCGGTGTCCAGATGGCCGGTAACGTAATAGCGGCTATTCCACTCCTGATACTGTTCCTTTTGGCAATGCGAACTTTTATCGAAGCTTTGCGGGCGGCACTTGGGGCGGCAAAGGAGCAAGGTGGCGGTGTAGTTTTTGTGCCACAGGGTCTTTACCGAATTAGCGGCAGGCTCGATATACCGCGCCACACGGTTTTAAGAGGGGTCAGGCGCGAACAGGTCTGGCTATTTGTACCAAAGGAAGTACCGGAGTTTGATACGGTAATAAGTGGCAGCGGGGAATTTGGAGTAGAGGAACTTTCGCTGGTTTCCCAGACCGCGCACCGATTGATAACCGCACCCCACGAACTGGAAGTTATGCATATGCCGCTTGCGCCAAACGGCATGTTACCCCAAACCAGAGTTAGCGATATTTTTCTACGCAGGCTACGGCTGCAACACCTGCGCTATGCTCACCGCATCGACGACCAGCACGGCGACTCACGTCGGCAGGAAATGGTCGGCCCCGCTACGGTGTCCCTGGTAGGGCCGCGACTGGAAATAAGCGAATGTGAAATTGTAAGTTCGGGCAACCCGATTGATATACGGGAAACTCACCATACGAGTATTCGGGATAATCATTTTCACACTGGGCGTAACGGCTGGTATCGGATTTCGGGAGTCTGGGAAACGGTTTTTGAAAATAACCTGATAGAAGGCCGCGATATGGAAGCCAGCTACGGTTCTTTCTCGACCTACGACAAAAACCGTGAGGTATCCCGCCTTTATATCGCGCACAATCATTTCCGATACGGTTTTGGCGGAGAGCGCGAAGCGATTACTTTTGACTCAGTTTCGGTTTACCCCTGGTTTGGCCTTATTTCTGGTGCGAGTGTAAGTTCGGTACGAGTAGACGGTGCAAACTGGAGTCAGGACGAGTTTGTCGGGCTAGGGGTAGTAGTAGTAGGCGGGACAGGAGTCGGGCAACACCGCAGAATTACCTCAAACAGTGCCAACCAAATCAGGCTGAGTAGCCCCTGGGACATCTTACCGGGCGAAAAAAGTATTATTGCGGTGATTACCAACCGGCGTGACAATATTGTTTACCATAACCGCTCGGAGGATACCAGCGTCGGAGTACAGTTATGGGGTGGTGGCTACAATTTTATTATTGATGGGAACATTAGCGAACGCACCGGGGGATTTTGGGGTACTGGTGTTCAATATTACAAGGAGGGGGGACTACTCTTTTTAGGGTGTTTCTTTAACCAGTGGCTGGATAACGAAATACGCGACGGCTTTATCTACCAGCAGGGGCCGGACGATATTCGGGCTGCGCTGGGAGTTTTTAGCCGTCAGGTTGTTCCGCAACCCGAACCTGCGGCTACCGTTGTCCGGGCCGCGATTATTCGTAACAACCGCGTTTTTGATGGCGCGTACATAGCTGCCGGGTTTTACGGTCAGAGTTGCCTTGATAACATTCTAAACACTGGAAAACCGTTACCGGTGGCGACGGGCGAAGATATTGTAATTGAAGAAAACTCGATAACGGATGCCCCGGTTGGGGTAAGGATAGGGCCGTATTTTGAGCAGGTTTTAATTCGTAACAACACTTTTAACCGGGTAGCTGTTACGGTAGAAGATAGTAGCCGGAAAGCTTTGGTTACGTCGCAAGCTCAGGATTAAAACGGCAGGTAGCAGGAGCAAAAGTTTTTACGAGCTTTTCAGGGATATCAAAGATAAATATGCTTTGGAACGCGGAATTACCCGTTTGCTGGCTCTACCCTCCAAAATTGCCGGAAATACCCTCGCCGCCGCCAGTATAGTCTTATGGTGCGTTAATGCTACTGCTGGTCGCGTCTGTACCAATGCAGTTAATCCCCTTAGCTGGCTTTTGGGTTTGCTCGGCCTAATTTATTTGGGTGTAAGCTTTTTAGAAATGCGCCGTTCCTCCCTTAACCGTCCAGAGGTCTTGCCCTGGCGTTATGTAAGTTATGGTTCAATTTTACTAATCGAAGCCTGGTTCAGTCTAAGGCTGGCTATGGGTAGCGTTGAGCAGCTCCAATTCTACGTAATCCCATTAGGTTTAATTGTACTAATTTTTGGTTGGCAAGAGCGAAACGGTAGCAATCCTCGTCTAGCCCCTATGTTGGAAGGGTTGGGCCTGCTTTTGTTATTAGGCCCAACCCTTTTGCAAGCTTTCGGAATGCAAACTCTTGGTTTTGACAAAATCTGGTATGGCCTTGGCTTGTTGATAGAGGGGCTATTGATAGTAGGCTTTGGAGCAGTTGAACGCTGGCGTTATTATTTCTTTGGAGGTGTGGCCGCAATCATACTCGACCTTATGGCACTTTTGCTCGACCCGGTACAAATAGCAGATAAATGGCTGGTGCTAGGTCTGACCGGGTTGACATTAGTTGGTCTGGCTTTGTTCCTTGAGCGTAAACGTGATACGGTAGTTTTGCTTTCTAAAAGCTGGCTGGGCCAGTTCCGCCAGTGGGAGTAAAAAATTTTTAGCGAATGATGAAAATAAGCTACCGCAAAAGTTCAAGCTTACAACAAAAGGGTTTGTTCCAGCATACTAAAAAATTCGTCATAATGCTTGAGGTTTCGATAATTACTGACGAGCCATTGCCCGATAATCAGGGCGCGGGTTTCGGCGGCGGCGCGTTGCTGTGGGTCGGAAATGCTTTCCAAATCGGCAACATGGGCCAGACCAACGACCCGGCGAATCATTTTGCAACCGGCAAAGCCCAACGTTTCTGCCGCCAGATGGGTTTTGAAAGCTTCGCCACCGGCCCGCCATTCGGAGCGAGCATATTCATCCCACAAAGCTTGCCAGTGTGTCAAAAAGGTTTGCCAGACTGCACGAGCTGTGGTTATTAGATAAGTCTGAAATTCTTGTCTGCGGGTGGTTTCGGTAATATGGTATTGTTGAGAGCAATAATTCAACAGCAAATTTGCAAAGATTGCCCCCAAATCAAAGCCCATTGGCCCGTAATAAGCAAATTCCGGGTCAATCACACGGGTATCCCTATCCGTCACCATTATGCTGCCAGTATGTAAATCACCGTGAATCAGGGCTTCGGCATGGGTCATAAAACTCAGACGCAACCAGAATACTCCTTCCTTGACGGCCCGGTTGTTGTCCGATTGTAACTGGGCTACAACCTCATCAATCAAGGGATTCCAGTGATTGTTTTTAACATTGGAGCGATACGGCTCATCGAAAATTAAATCCTCGGTAATTCGACATAATTCAGGATTGGTAAACTGGATTACTTTCGCCTTTTTTTCTTCGGGACTCAAAAAGAAATCGCTGCTACGAAAAAGGGTTTCGGCGATAAATTCGCCGATATGCTGACCTACCTGCGGGTAAATTTGACCTGCCACCAAGCCTTTACGCATGGTTACATAATCTCTGAGGTTTTCCATAACGGTTAGGCATTGTTCGGCATCGTACAGATAAAGATGGGGGACTCTGGCCGGAATAATTTCCTGATAAGCGGCCAGGGCAGTAGCTTCAATTCTGGCGCGATCCAGAGTAAGCGGCCAGCTTTCCCCTACCAACCGCACATAAGGTAGAGCTTGCTTGACAATAACCGAGCGTTGCGGCTCGGCTAAAATGTATACTCGAAAAACCAGGTTAAGATTGCCGTCGCCAATTTCTTCGGCGGCTAACTCGCTGGCGGTACTGCTGCCAAAGAGTTGGGCCAGGGCGGGCTGGCCTAAAACATAAGCTATGGCGGTGGTGCTATCCAAAGCTTTAAAATTGGAATGAGATTCAGCTAGTTTAGCCGGGATTAAATTTGTCATAGCCTGTTCCTCTAATAATTTGACGAGCAAAAAAACTTGACGGAATGATACCTAAAGTATAGCAGTTGGCCTGCTGGAATTCAATTATATTTCTTGAATTCCGCTTCTTACATCAAGTCCTAAAAGAGGTAGTAGAATGTAGAATGAGAGTTTGCCAAAACAAACTAAAATACAAGATTACTTAAGCCAGGAAGAATTATTAGCCCGTTACCGCCATGCCAAGAATTTGATAATGTGGCAGGTACGTCATCCGCATCCAGAAAGGAAATCTGGCAAGTTTTAGAATTATGTAAAATAATTGAGGAAATTCAAGCCCTGCCAATGGAATTACAAACGGTAATTTCAGAAGGTTTTGCTACCCTTTCTGGCGGTCAAAGCCGAAGGTTGATGTTAGCCAGTGCTATTCTTAACAAACCGACTATTTTTACAGAGTGAAGTATAACTTTGTCCTACAGCCCATTAACTTTGCTTAAAATTAGCCCTGTGTATCTCGACTAATAAAGGCAAAGTAAAATTATAATTGGTGTAGAGAGTTGGGATAGTGGGCGGTAGCAAAAACCGATGCAGTTCTCTAAAGCGAATTACTTTGCCACCTTTGAATTAGTTGACGGCTGGCTTCGTCGTAATCTTTTACTGAAATAGCCTCGTAGTTGAGCCTTGATAAATCCAAAAGCTTCATTGATTTTTCAGAAAGCACCAGCAGGTGATTGGTATATACTGCTGGTGGGGTTTGTTTTCCTTGCACAATACTAGCCGCCATATTGAGAATAATATTGCCATAGTTTTCAGGAAAGAAAGCCACTGCGCCGATTAAGCCGGTTTGAGGACGTAACAAATCCTTGCGAGCTTCCGCATCCGCTCCCTGGCTAACGGCTACTACCCGCTCTGAACTGCTACCAGCCTTCTCAAAAGCGGCCAACGCTCCAAGCGTGGCTTCATCGTTAATTGCCAAAATACCAATATGCCGGGCGGTTTTTAGGGCCGGGATTAACTGGCTTACTGCGTCGAAAGCTCCCTCAAAGGTGTTTTTGCTATCCATGCTAATGACATCTTCATCCGCTACTGGCACTAATTCCCGCAACCCATCTAACTGACCCTGCATACGGGCCGCCGGAACCGGGCCAGCCAGCGGTAATTCCAGCGAAATAACCTTGTCCAGCCGATTTTCCCAGTGTTGCTGAACATACAGCCCGGTTAATCGTCCACCCATCAGCCCGGATTTATAGTTATCCACGCCCATAAAGCTTGCTCCTGGTAGTGGAATGTCAATAGCCACGACTGGAATTTCCAGCGCACGAAGACGCTCCATAATCACATTGCCATAGCGCACATCACTATTAAATTCAACCACCAGTCCAACATTTTGCTCTAAAAAGTATTCGATGTTTGCCAGAGCGGTTGGCCCATCCTGGTGGTTATCAGTCATAAGAAATTCAATGCCATTCACAGTAGCGGCCTGAACTAAACCCTGACGCACTCTGGCTGGAAAAGGGCGAGTATCGTCCATATTGGCGAAACCTACTCGCATACGCCGTTCATTTACGCCACTATCAAGTAACTTAGTTACCTTTTCACCACAAACTCTAACCTTTGTACCAACTTGCTGAAAGCGATTTAACCGGGCTAGTTCGATACTATCATCCGTGATAATGGTACTAATCTTGTTTAAAGGAGCAAAGGCAGTCACACCCTGCTTTATAAACTTGGTCGAGTCGGCTACGATAATAACTTCTTCCGCCGCGTTTACCAGCTCTTTTTTAAGTTGTGCTTCAAAAAGGTCATCCTCCATAGCCTCAAGGCTGGAAGACCAGCCGGTACAAGATAGAAAAGCCTTGCTCGCCCGTACCCCATTCAAAATGCTATCATCAAAACGACCAACCAACGAAGCGGTTTCTACCCGTAAGACCCCGCCCGTGAGGAGAACTCGATTGGAAGGATTTTCGGCTAGTTTAAAGGCGATCTCAATTCCGTTAGTGAAAACGGTAAGTCCCTGATGATTTTTCAAATAGTCGGCAATAAAATAGGCAGTAGTGCTTGCATCTAAAATAATAGTATCATGATTGTCTACTTGTTCGGCGGCACACCGGGCAATCCAGCGTTTTTTATTTTGGTTTATATGAATGCGCTCTTCAAAATTTCGGCTTCTAACATTTTCAGCAACCGGGACAGCTCCGCCATGAATACGGGATATTTTATTCTGCTCTTCCAAAACACCCAGGTCAGTACGAATAGTAACTTCTGAAACCTGCAACTGCTTGGCAAGGGCTGTCACATTACAAAAGCCCTGAGCATATAATATCTCTAATATCTTTCGTCTTCTGCTGTCAGTAGTCATCTTTTAATATTCTTTCACATTTCCGAAACTACTTTTTTAAGGCGACTTTCGATTCCGAAACTTATAACGCTTTGAACTCTCTAAAACTGTTCAAATTATTATAATACATCCAGATTAGCACGCGTTTTCGGGTTCGTCAATGTGTATCGAAAGTAAAATTTGCGATTGTGCTTTCGATTTCGTAAAACGGTCTTGACAATACGAAAGAGCTATGCTATCTTTAGAACATAGTTCAAAACAGTATTTGTTCATCCACTCAAATAAGTCCTGAAAATAAGCTAACTACACAAAACTTTTCACTACCTGATTTCAAGAATAAAAGGTCGCGGCAGACCAACACAAAAGAATTATTAATAATAGTAAGTATTAGCAATGCTGCTTTGGGAGTTCAAGGATGAGCGACAAGTCACCCATTATTAAGCTTCAACACATCTCTAAATCCTTTGGTGGGGTACAAGCCCTCAAAGAAGTACAACTAGAGATTTATCCTGGCGAAGTTCACGCGCTGCTTGGCGAAAACGGGGCGGGAAAATCCACTCTAATCAAGATTATCACTGGCGTACTACAACCTGATAGCGGCGAGCTATTCCTCAATGGAAACCCCATTCGCTTCACCAACCCCCGCGAGGCTCAAATTCAGGGCGTAGCGGCAATTTATCAAGAACCAAGTCTTTTTCCCGATTTAGATATTGCTGAGAACATTCTGGTTGGCCGCCAACCGATGAGCCGCCGTGGGGTTGATTGGAAACGGATGTATCAGGAAGCCCGCAATTTGTTGCAGAACCTGGGACTTTCGATTGACCCGCGTACCAAAGCCCGCGAATTAAGTGTAGCTCAACAGCAAGTAGTAGAGATTGCCCGCGCCCTCTCCCTTAATGCCAAAGTCCTGATTATGGACGAACCGACCTCGTCGCTTACGCTAAGTGAAGTCGAAGAATTATTCAAGATTGTGGGTCAATTGCGGACGGCAGGTACGGCTATCGTCTTTATTTCCCATCGCCTCGAAGAACTTTTTGCTCTGGCTGACCGGGTTACTATTTTGCGAGATGGTGCTTATGTCGGTACTCAGCCTATGACCAATGTTACTACCGAAGATTTAATTCGTATGATGGTAGGCCGGAATTTAGAGCAGCTTTTCCCCAAGCAAGCGGTAGCGGCAGGCGAGGTGATACTAGAAGTGGAGGGGTTGGAGGTAGAAGGCACTTTCTCGGATGTATCGTTCCAACTACGCCGGGGCGAGATTGTAGGTATGTCCGGGCTAATTGGGGCGGGTCGTACCAATGTTGCCAGAGCCTTATTTGGGGTTGAACCGGCTACAGCAGGTAATATCAAGCTCCATGGCAAACCTGTTACCATTAAAAATCCTCAAACCGCCATGAAGTTAGGGATTGGCTATGTCCCGGAAGACCGTAAGGAACACGGTTTGGTGCTGGAAATGAGTATTGCCGATAATATTACCCTGCCAGTTTTAGATAGTTTTGCCACCCTGAGCTGGCTTAACACCAACAGCGAGTTAGAAGCGGCGGCAACCGGGGCTAAACAACTGGAAGTAAAAATGGCAAACGTCAAACAAAAAACCGGCCAGCTTTCCGGCGGCAATCAACAAAAGGTAGTGCTTGCCAAGTGGCTGGGAACCAAACCCCGAATACTCATTTTGGATGAGCCGACGCGGGGAATTGATGTCGGCACCAAAGCGGCAGTACATCAGTTGATGAGTAACCTCGCTGCCGAGGGAATGGCGATTTTGATGATTTCTTCGGAATTGCCGGAAGTTTTGGGTATGAGTGACCGAATACTGGTAATGCGAACCGGGCGGCTGACTGGAGAATTCAGCCGGGCCGAAGCTACACAGGAAAAGCTTATGGCTGCCGCTACTACGGCATAGTTGCTGGAGCGATGTATTTCGCATTTCGCATTTCGCATTTCGCATTTCGCATTTCAAAGAAGAAAGAAAATGATAGCAGAAACTGAAGTTAAAACCGAACCTCGTCCGCAAAGTGGCTTTGTACAGGCTTTCGTCAAATTTCGCGAAGCCGGAATTATCGTCTTTATCGTATTGCTTTCTGCGCTGGTAACACTCCGCAATCCGGCTTTTCTTAATGCCAATAATTTTCAGGATATTGCCCTTAATATTTCGATTTTGATAATTGTAGCTCTGGCCCAAACTATGATTATTATCACACGTGGCATTGATTTATCGGTAGGCTCAATCATTGGTCTTACCGCCATGATGGTTTCCTACGTTGTGGCGGCCCTTCCCGGTATGCCACCACTGTTGGCCCTGCCTTTAGGAATGGCACTGGGAGCAGTGCTTGGTACTGTAAACGGGTTGCTCATCGCCTATGGTGGAGTGCCGCCCATTATCGCCACTCTGGGTACACTTAGCATTTATCGTGGGTTAATTTTCTTGTATAGCCAGGGGAATTGGATTAACGCTTACCAGTTGCCCACGGGCTTTCGCCAGCTTTCCAAAGGGACTCCTTTAGGCATACCCAATTTGATTCTCTTTGCGGTTATCGTGGCTATCGCGGTTTACTACTTCCTTAGATATACCCGAAAAGGGCGGGATATTTTCGCCGTCGGTAGCAACCCGGATGCGGCTCGTTTCGCCGGTATTCCAATCAAGCAAACCATCTTCAGGGTCTACCTGATTTCCGGCCTTTTGTGTGGTCTGGCCGGGGTGTTGTGGGCTTCGCGCTTTGAAGCAGCCCAAACCAATACGGCGGCGGGTTTTGAACTTCAAACCGTCGCGGCATCGGTGGTGGGCGGGGTCAACATCTTTGGTGGTAGCGGCAGTGTGCTTGGTGTAATTTTGGGAGCGTTCTTGCTTGGCATTATCAATAATTCACTCACGCTGGTGAAAATCTCTCCTTTCTGGCAACTGGCTTTCCAGGGTCTTTTAATCTTGCTGGCTGTAATCATTGATTCGTGGATTTTGCGCCGCATGCAGCGAATGAAATCTCAAAAGAAGCGTTAATTGGCTCAACCTGAACACACCGAGGTGAGGTAATGAAATGACCCAAAACCTGAATTTGCTGCGCCGCCTGTTCCTGCGTTGGGAGGGGCTGCTGGTTGGGTTGATTATTATAGTAACAATTGTTAATACTCAGCTTTCGCCCTTCTTTTTGGATGCCAATAATCTTTTGCGAACTACCTCCGACTTTATGGAGATAGGTATCATGATGTTGCCAATGGTTTTTATTATCGCTACCGGCAATATTGACCTTTCGATTGCCTCTACTCTGGGTCTTTCCGCTTCGCTGATGGGCTGGCTATTTATGAATGGCTGGAATATTTGGCTGGCGGCAATCGTAGCGTTACTGGTTAGCATAGTAGCTGGACTATTGAACGGTTTTCTGATTGCCCGCTTAAAGCTACCTTCGCTAGTGGTGACGCTGGGAACGCTATCTTTTTATCGAGGACTGGCTTATGCGCTGCTGGGCGACCAGGCGGCACGGGGCTATCCCGATTCTTTTACCTATCTGGGTCAGGGTACGCTCGGCGATACGCCGATACCTTTCTCCCTGCTGGTGTTTATCGTACTGGCTTTAATCTTTGGGCTGGTGCTGCACAAAACGACCTTCGGACGCTATCTCTATGCGATTGGTAACAACGAACAGGCCAGCCGCTTCTCTGGCGTGCCGGTAGACCGTATCAAAATTCTCATTTATGTGTTATCGAGTGTGATGGCGGCGATAGCCGGATTTATACTGGCAGCCCGGTTTGGCAGCACCCGCCCGGATATTGGGACAGGACTGGAACTTACCGTCATTACCGTAACGGTGCTGGGTGGGGTTAGCATCTTTGGCGGCAGTGGCACGCTGGGAGGGGCAGTGCTGGCCTTAATTCTGGTTGGCATACTCCGTTTTGGGATGAGCCTCATTAACTTACAGGGCCAGGTACAGGATATTATTATCGGCTTGCTGCTGATTCTTTCAATCCTGCTTCCCCGGTTCGGCGGGCAACTGTTTGCCGGTGTGTCGTGGCAGTCGTGGCAGCGCGGCACTATTTTTAAGACCGCCTCGGTGGTCGGAGTGATGCTGGTATTTGGAATATTCTTCTTCTGGTCACGTGCGCTAATTCTAAAATAAAGAAGTAACAATTTCTGGACGCTGTTTGGCGCAAAACCGTAAGAAAAACCCGGTTCACAAGATTTATGCATTACTTGCTACAGCTTAAGAAAGTAGCAATGACTTGCGAAGTTTCAACTTTTATTTAGAGGAGGAAAAAACTGTGCCTAACAAACGAATCACTTTATTAGTGCTGGTGAGCCTGTTACTCTCGGTATTAGCAGCTTGCGGCGATAACACCGCCACCAATGTTCCGGCAGCAGCAACCACCGCAGCCGGAGCAGCAACTACGGCGGCAGGAGCAGCTACCACCGCAGTAGCATCGGCAGCTACCACCGCAGTAGCATCGGCAGCAACTACGGCGGCAGGAGCAGCAGCACCGGCTGCGGGCGGCAACAAAACCTATATTCTGGTTCCCAAGAACCTGGGCAACCCCTATTTTGATACGGCTAACAAGGGCGCACAGGAAGCGGCTAAAGAGCTGGGCGTAACCGTTACTTATCAGGGTTCGGCTACTGCTGACCCTACTCAGCAAATTCAATTGCTCAATTCGCTTATCGCTCAAAAAGTCAGTGGTCTGGCGATTTCGGCGAATGACGCGGATGCCTTAGTTCCAGTGGGCAAAACCGCGATAAGTCAAAAGATTCCAGTAGTAACCTGGGATTCGGCTATTGCAGCAGGCGGGCGGTCAGTTAATGTTAATCAGGCCAACCCCGAAGATATAGGACGCGGTCAGATTCAACTCATTTCAAAGCTTATTGGCGGTAGCGGTAAGATTGCCATCTTGAGTGCTACCTCCACTGCTCCAAACCAGAACCAGTGGATTGAGTTCATGAAGGATGAGCTGAAAAAGCCGGAGAATTCTAAACTTGAATTGGTAGCCACAGTTTACGGTGATGACCAGGACGAAAAAAGCTATACTCAGGCGCAGGGCTTGATGACCACCTATCCTGACCTCAAAGGCATTATTTCGCCTACTACGGTTGGAGTTGCGGCCTCAGCACGAGCCGTTACCGATGCCAAGAAGATTGGTCAAGTGCTTGTAACGGGCCTGGGTACACCAAACCAGATGCGCGATTATGTCAAAAGCGGTGCCTCTCCTGCCTTTGCCTTGTGGAATCCGAGCGACCTGGGCTATCTGGCGATTTTCACGCTAAACGCAATTGCGACTGGTCAGATTCAGGGCAAACCGGGCGAAACCTTTAAAGCTGGCAAGCTTGGTTCTTACACCATTGATAAAGATGGAAATATCTTACTTGGTAAGCCAACCGTTTTCGATAAAGCCAATATTGACCAGTTCAATTTCTAGTTAATCCCGGCTCTTGACCTACACGGTGGCGGTACGGTTTATTTAACTGTACCGCCATTGTGCCGCATCATAGGAATGGTGAAATACCTGATGAAGCGAATAGGATTTGTTCTCAAAGTTAAAGCGGATAAACTGGAAGAATACAAACAACATCATACTCAGGTTTGGCCGGAGATGCTGGAAGCGTTACGCGAGGCGGGCTGGCACAATTATTCACTGTTTCTGCGAGAAGATGGGTTATTGTTTGGTTACTTTGAAACGCCGGATAGCTTGCAAACGGCTCAGGCACAGATAGCCCAAAAAGAGGTTAATACTCGCTGGCAGGAATTTATGGCTCCCTTCTTCGAGTCGCCCAATAATAGCCGCCCGGACGAAATGTTTTTGGAGTTAAGCGAAGTTTTTCATCTGGATTAAAATTTTTCTGAAAATAAATTGATTAAAGCTAGAAGTAAAGATAAGGTGTAAGAGTAAGAGGTAACAAATGACACAATCGCGTTTAGATACCAGCTACCGGGCGGCCTATGGATTGTTGGCCGAAACGCTGGATGTCCAGGGATTGGACATAAATAAGGTAAAAGATACCCTCAAAAAGCAGAAGATTGAAACTGCTTCTTGGGCTTTCGCTAATAGCGGCACACGCTTTAAGGCTTTCCCCCATCCGGGCGCGGCTACTACCACCCGCCAAAAACTGAATGATGCCGCTACCGTCCATAAGCTCACCGGGGTCGCGCCTTCGGTGGCTTTGCACATTCCCTGGGATAAGCCCGAAGATGGTGATTATACGGCGATGTACCAGTATGCCCAACAGCAGGGCATTGCGCTAGGTGCGATTAACTCCAACGTCTTTCAGGACAACGCCTACCGGCTTGGCTCAGTCGGCAATCCTGCTCCGGCTACCCGCCAAATGGCCCTTGACCATATGCTCGAATGTTGCGAAATTATGACCAAAACCAATAGTGACCAGCTCAAGCTCTGGTTCGCCGACGGTACTAATTATCCTGGTCAGGACAGCTTGCGCGGGCGCAAACAACGCATGGAAGAAGCTTTACGCACGGTTTATAATCACCTCCCTCCTAATAGCCGGATGCTGCTTGAGTACAAATTTTACGAACCGGCTTTTTACTCCACTGATGTTCCCGATTGGGGTACTTCTTACGCGATGTGCCTCAAGTTGGGCGAAAAAGCTCAGGTGGTGGTGGATTTAGGTCATCATGCTCAGGCTACCAATATTGAGCAAATCGTAGCTTTCCTGCTGGACGAAGGTAAACTGGGTGGCTTCGATTATAATGACCGCAAATACGGCGATGATGACCTGATTGTTGGTAGTTCCAATCCCTTTCAACTTTTCCTGATTTATAACGAACTGGTTGCAGCCGAACAAAGCGGCGAACTACAAGCCAGCCAGACTGCCCAGAAGATAGCCTATATGCTTGACCAGTGCCACAACATTGAGGGTAAGATTGGGGCAATTATTTATTCGGTAATGAATTGCCAGGAGATTTATGCTAAAGCCCTACTGGTAGACCGCCCGAAATTGGCGCAGGCTCAGGCTGCTGGCGAGGTATTGGAAGCTCACCAAGTTTTAACCGACGCTTACCGAATTGATGTACGTCCTCTGCTGGCCCAAGTCAGGACGGAAATGGGTCTGGCGGTTGACCCGTTGGCGGCTTATCGAGCCAGTGGCTACGAGGAGAAAATTCGTCAGGAACGGGGAGTCGCCCAGACAAGCGGCGGTTTCCAGTAAGACGAGAGTAAAAAGATAAAGAAGCGGAGAAGGATTTAATAATGACGGTTGAGAATAAACTCAAAATCCCACCTAATCTGTGGGATGAGCAGGAGGCCCAGCAACGACCAGATTTAGATGGGCTGGTCTACCGCAGCAATCTTTTAGGGCGTGACCGCCGGATTGCCAATATCTACGGCTGTAACACCGCCCTTAAACAAATAGAATACGACCACATAGGTAGACCTACCCAGGTATTGTGGGTTAAGGCCAGTGGTAGCGATTTGGCGACTGTCACCGAAAAAGGCTTTGCTGGCCTCAGATTGGCGGAAATCCTGCCCCTGACAGAGCGCGAGAAAATGAGTGACGAAGAAATGATTGAATATCTGTCGGCCTGTACTTTTGCTCTGGGAAGGCCGCGCCAATCTATCGAGACTTTGCTCCACGCTTTCTTCCCGGCAGTCCATACCGACCACACCCACCCCGATGCAATTATTAGCCTCTCCTGTGCGCCGGATGGTCGCAAAATCTGCGAGAGTATCTGGGGCGATAAAATGGTCTGGGTGGATTACACACGTCCCGGTTTTACTCTATCAAAGTGGATTGGGGAAGGGGTGCGGGTCAGCCCTAAAGCCGAACTGGTGGTAATGGCGAAACACGGCCTTTTGACCTGGGCAAACACCAGCAAAGAATCTTATGACAAAACTATTAGCGTACTCCAAACCGCCGAAGATTTCATCGAAAGCCGCCGGAATGGACGCAAAGTTTTTCCCGGCACAGATATTCCGGCCCTTCCCGCCGAGCAACGCCGCCAGATTTTAGTGCAGGTCTTGCCTCAGCTGCGCCACGCTCTCAGCCAGTACAATCCGGCCATCCTTCAGTATGACGATAGCGAACCAGTTATAGATTTTGTGGGTTCAGCGCAAGCGGCCCAGCTTTCCCAAAAAGGAGCAGCCTGTCCCGACCATCTGGTACATACCAAGCGTCAGCCTCTTTTTGTAGAATGGCAACCCGCCGAAGGAGTTGATAAGTTAATCGAGAAATTTCAAGGCGGAGTGGAAGCTTATGTGCAGCGTTACAAAGAATATTTTGAGGCCAACAGCAAACCGGGCGATGTGATGTTCGACCCTAATCCCCGCGTCGTGCTTATTCCCGGCATTGGTATGATTACCGCCGGAGCAGATGCTCAATTAGCCGATGTAAGCGCACAGCTTTATCACCGGGCTATTCGAGTGATTGACGGCAGTACCGCCCTCGGTGGCTTCGAGAGCCTTAACGCCCGCGAAGTCTTTGAGGTGGAATACTGGCCGCTCGAAATCTATAAGCTCTCACTCAAACCCGCTCCCCGCGAACTAGCTGGGAAAGTAGCGATTGTGACTGGCGGAGCAAGTGGTATTGGTCGAGCTACCGCCCGCAGGTTGGCGGAGGACGGAGCGCACGTAATTATCTTCGACATTAACCTGGAAGGCGCACAAAAGGTCGCGGCTGAACTGACTGCTAAACACGGTTACAAACGGGGTATGGCGGTGCGCTGTGATGTCACTAATGAAGAAGTGGTCGCGCAGGCTTTTGAAGAAGTAGTCTTGGCTTATGGCGGGGTGGATGTAGTGGTAAGTAACGCCGGAATTGCCATCAGCGCGTCGATAGAAGAAACTACAATGGCTCAATGGGATCGTAACTTTGATGTGCTGGCAAAAGGCTATTTTTTGGTTAGCCGGGCGGCTTTTAGAGTGTGGAAAGCCCAACGGCGCGGGGGCAGTCTAATTTACGTTGGTAGCAAGAACAGTTTAGCGGCGGGGAAAGGTGCTGCTGCCTACAGTGCCGCCAAAGCCGCCGAGGTACATATGGCCCGTTGTCTGGCGGAAGAAGGCGGAGCTTTCGGCATCCGGGTAAACTCAGTCCTGCCCGATAGTGTAATCGAGGGCAGTTCAATCTGGGATGATGGCTGGCGCAATGCACGGGCGGCAGGCTATGGTATCAAGCCAGAGGAACTGGAAGAATTCTACCGGCAGCGCACCGTCCTGAAGGTAAACGTCTTGCCTGAAAATATTGCCGAGGCAATAAGCTTTCTGGCCGGGCCAAGAGCCAGCCGCACTACCGGGGGTATTCTCACAGTGGACGGAGGGAACACTACCGCCTACGTTCGGTAGTCAGGGAATAGTGCTAAATCAAATTACAACTATTGCTTTAGCATAACTAACGGGTGTGAAATGAGAAAGCGATGAATTATCTGGCAGTAGACCTGGGAGCTAGTTCAGGGCGGGTGATGTTAGGCAGAGCAGGTAGCCAGGGCTTTGAGCTGGAGGAATTACATCGCTTCCCTAACCTCCCTCTTACAAAAGCGGGTCAACTCCACTGGGATGTTGAGCGGCTCTGGTCAGAAGTCAAAAAGGGATTGGCAGTCTATGCCACCCGCTACAAAGAACCACTTACCAGTATCGGGGTAGATACCTGGGGGGTGGATTACGCCCTGTTGGACGAGGCCGGGCAATTGTTAGAATTGCCTTACCATTACCGCGACCATCGCACCGACAGCTTAATGGAAGAAGTGCTGGCTAAAGTAAGCAAAGCCCGGCTTTTTGAGGAAACCGGGTTGCAGTGCTTGCCTTTCAACACTCTCTACCAACTTTACAGCCATTCTCGTAACGATAATGCTATGCTAGAAAAAGCGGCTACTTTGCTAATGATGCCCGACTGGTTCAACTATCGCCTGTCAGGACGAAAAGTAGTGGAATATACCAACGCTACCACCACCCAGTTTTTCGCGGTCAAGGAGAAACGTTGGGCCACCCAGCTTTTAGCAGAATTGGGTATTCCAGGCCACTTCTTGACAGAGGTAGTGCCGCCCGGCACAATACTAGGTGAATTACTGCCGGAAGTAGCCCAGGAGGTAGGATTAAATCAGCAAACTACCCCGGTACTGATAGTCGCTCCTGGCACCCACGATACAGCCAGTGCCGTTGCCGGAACTCCCCAGCTGAATCAAAACCGGGTGTTTATCTCAAGCGGGACGTGGAGTTTGGTAGGGGTGGAAGCAATAGAGCCGGTACTTGGCTCGGCGGCAATGAAACTCAATTTTACAAATGAGGGCGGCGTAGCTAATACTATTCGCTTTTTGAAAAACGTAATGGGGCTATGGTTAGTGCAGGAATGTCAGCGCGTCTGGCAGGAGGAAGGTCAGCATTATAACTGGATAGAACTGGTGACACTGGCCGAACAATCGCCCCCTTTTAAAAGTCTGATAGACCCGGATGCCCCTGACTTCCTTAATCCGACCAATATGCCAGAGGCTATCCGGGCTTACTGCCAGCGTAAAGGGCAACCACTACCTGAAAATCCGGGAGCTATAATACGTTGTTGCCTGGAAAGTCTGGCTCTCAAATACCGCTTGGTGGTGGAACAGCTAGAATTATTGCTGGGTCATAGTCTGGGAACTATCCGTATTGTAGGCGGAGGCAGCCAAAACGAGTTGCTGTGCCACTTTACGGCTGAAGGATGCAAACGCGAAGTAATCACCGGGCCGGTAGAAGCGACTGCGCTGGGCAATATTATGGTTCAGGCCGTAGCTACCGGGCAGTTGCCTAATCTTGCTACCGGGCGAGAGGCGTTGGAAACCAGTTTTTCGATGAAACAGTATCTGCCTATTAATAGCGAAAATTGGGGTCGAGCTTTTGAGCGGTTTAAGGTGATGCTTTCTTTCCCTTAACATTTAACATTTTCTTTTTAAGGGGTGCGTTCGAGGAAATCCCGCAAGATTTGCAGGATGCCGTCGCGATTGATGAGGCAGGCATCTTGCAAATCTCGCGGGTTATGATGGCAGGCCATTTCAAAATAGCCTGCTTTTTCCAAAAAATTGTACTAATAAACCTAAAGGGCAAGTGCTAACTTTCGATTTCAGTTTCAACCGAGCGTAATTTCAAGGCGTAATTGTTAATTAGAAGGGCGGTCAATAGAATCAGACCAGCAATCAGCAATCTGATATAAATATCAAGCTGAATCTGGTTTAGACCATTACTCAAAACCCCAAATACCAGCAACCCGATAACGGTATTCTTAACGCCGCCCTGACCACCAAAAAGAGAAGTTCCACCCAAAACTACCGCTGTAATACTATCCAGCAAAAACGAATCCAGCCCGTAAGATTGTGCGCTTCCCAGACGACCAGTATTGAGCATTCCGGCGATTCCAGCGCAGACTGCCGAAATAACCAGACAAGCCCCAATTACCATTCGGGTATTGATACCAGAAAGCTCCGCCCCAACCCGGTTACTGCCAGTCATATAGACATAACGACCAAAACGGGTGTAAGTTAGCACCACATGACCAATTATCAAGGCAATCGCGCCCATTACCACTACCAACGGAATAGGGCCAAGATAATCGCTACCCAACGATTTTAGCACAGGCGGTACGTTATAATTAATTTTGCCTTTGCTAATAAATAAAGCCGCACCATTGGCGACCTGCATCGCGACCAGCGTCATCATAAAGGAGGGCAACCCTACTTTAGTTGTACCCCAACCACTGACAAACCCAAATACTCCGGCGACTGCTATTCCAGCCAGCACTGCCACAATTTCCGGCATTTTTGCTTCGGAAAAGAGATTGGCGGCAATCACCCCGGTCATAGTAGCGACAGCCGCGACGCTCAGGTCAATCTGCCCGCAAAGCAAAACAAAAGTCATGCCAGTTGCCACAATTGAGAGGGTCGCAATTTGGGACAGAATGTTACGGAGATTATAAATATCGAGAAAACTATCCGAGGCTAAACCAAAAAAGATAACCAGCAGTGCTAAAGTAGCAAATGGGGCTAGATCCGCCGCCCTTTTTCGCAACCAGGAAATCGTTTTGGGCCGACGGCTGGCAACTGCTTTGGTTTCGGTAGCCGGTGTTTCACTGACACTTTTCATAATGCGACCTCTTCGTTGACAAGTATAATTGCTAAAATATCAAGCATGGAGCAACAGATTATCTTTGCTCATCTGCTCTCCCTCAAACTCAGCGGTAAGATGACCTTTATGCATCACGATTACCCGGTCACAATTAGCCAGAATAGTTTCCAGTTCGGTAGAAATTAAAAGAATTGCCACTCCTTGCGAACGTAATTCGTGAATTAGTTCCAGCACTTCTTCTTTTGCGCCAACGTCCATCCCGCGAGTTGGTTCGGCCAGAATTAATAATTGCGGGGTTTTAACCAGCCATTTAGCCAGCACCACTTTTTGCTGATTGCCGCCGCTCAAAGCCCCTACTGGCAAATTGGGCAGGGCGGGGCGGACGCGCGTAGCCTGTATCTTCTCATTGGTTACTTCAATTTCCAGACGACGGCGTAGAAAAATTGGGAGCAATTTATCCAGTTGCACCAAAGTTACATTCTTGAATATCTCTTTATCAAGGGCCAAACTATCTCGTCGGTTTTCGGGTACATAGGCGATGCCCAATTTTTTGGCGTGGCGGGTATTTCGCAGTTTAATTGTTTTCCCCTTAAACTCGGTTGTACCTTTGTTGGGATGTTCTACCCCAAACAAACATTGCGCCAGTTTTAGTTGCCCCGCTCCTACAAAACTATACAAACCTAATATTTCGCCAGCCCGCACTGTAAAGCTGATATTTTCAAAAACTCCGTTGTAGGTCAAGTTATTTACCGCCAGGGTAATTGCACCCGCCTGGTTGGGAGTATTGCGACTGGTAATAGTATTATCTTCGTAAGCCTGCAACAGCATCCGGCTATCCGAACCCAGCATTAGCTCAATAATTTCGTGTTTGGTCAACCCGGCAACTTCTCGCACCGCTACCCGGCGGCTGTTTTTGAAAACTGTTACCCGGTCAGAGATTTGTAATACATCCTCCAAAAAGTGGGAAATAAAGATAACCGTTTTGTTCTGAGCTTTAAGTTTTTCTATGAAGCTAAAAAGGCGTTTGGTTTCGGGCAGAGACAAAGCCGAAGTTGGTTCATCCATAATAATAATATTAGCCCCAGAAAAAAGAATGCGGGTGATTTCGACCATCTGCTGCGCCCCAACCGATAAATCGCCCATCAAGCTATTCACATCTATTGCCAGGCCCAGTTCCTTTAAGTATTCGGCGGCCTGGCGGCGCATGGCCTTCCAATCAACCGTATTAGCTTTGGTAAGGGGCTGTGTGCCGCTAAAAATGTTTTCGGCTACCGTTAGATGAGGGAAAATACTTAATTCCTGATGAATCATCCCAATACCTTTAGAGCGGGCATCGGCGGGGGAATGAAACCGCACCAGACTGCCATTAAGCAGCATTTGACCTTCGTAATCGCTGTAAACCCCTGATAAAATTTTCATCAGGGTACTTTTGCCCGCCCCGTTTTCGCCTACCAGCCCGTGAACTTCTCCCTCGTGCAAGTCGAAATCCACGTCTATAAGTGCGTTTACGCCGCCAAAGCGTTTGGACAAGTTTCGTAGTTCCAGAATGACTTTTTGGGCTGTTTTATCCAATTGACCAGCAGTAGACAAACCTTTTCCTCAGCTTTCTTTAAAACTCACCTGAGCTTCCAGCTATTACAAGGCTGGAAGCTCAGGCAAACTATTTATCTTTTCTTGCTTTTTGCCAATTTTTCAAAGCCAATTTTTCAAAGCCAATTTTTCAAAAAGGAAAAAGCAGGAAAAAATTAAAGCAGGAACTTGTTTTCCATAAAGAGCAGACCTGGAGCGTTTTCTTTGGTGACAACCGGGCCGTCCGCCAAAATATATTTAGGAATATCTTTGGAGCCAGTAGCCGCCAGAATACCCATCATCATTGCGCCCCAGTGAATTCTGCCGGAAGGATTGCGGACAGTGGTCAGCAAGGAGCCGTTACCCACCGCTTCGATAGCCGGTTGCATGGCATCTATTCCGGCAAGGGGAATATCGCGTCCGGCATTCTTGATGATTTTACCGGCAGCAAGGGCCATATCATCGTTATGGAAAAAACCGCCGGTAATATCCTTATACTTGACCAGATAATTTTCCCAAAGTTGGGCAACCTTGTTCACATCCCAATCCGCCGGGTCTTCCGCCACCAATTCGATATTAGGGTATTTGGCAAGGGTTTGCTTGAAACCTTTGGCCCGCCCCTGTGCGCCGGTATGCCCTAAAGCACCTTGCGTCATGATTACCTTACCCTTGCCACCCATTTTCTGAAACAGCACATCAGCAGTAACGCTACCCATATAGATATTATCCGGCTCAAGGAAAGTCGTTATCTTGAGTTCGTTCTTGGAGTCCATGCGGGTATCCATCTGAATAACCGGGATGCCCTTGTCAATCATCTGCTTGACCGGGTCTAGCAGGGTATCAATTCCAAATGGCTGGATGGCTACAAAATCCCATTGCTTGGTCGCCATATCATCAATCGCTTTGCGCTGCTTCTCCACGCTCAGACCGCCATCATACCAGGTGACATCTACTCCAAACCATTTACCCCAGGTATCAGCGACTTCCTTACCTTGAGCGCACCAAGTCGCCCCAAGCCCGGCATTCGAGAAAGCCGCCTTGAGCTTTTTGCCGCCAGTTAAAGATTGGCCTACCGCTTGCGCTGCGGGTTGTGCGCCGGCGGCTGGTGTAGCCGTAGCATCGCCACAGGCTGCCAGCAAACCCATCAGCCCTAATGCGCCCATTCCCTGAAGAAAGCCCCGTCGAGAACCCAACGGACTTGGTGTGTTCAAACGAACTGGCTCATTTTCCTCATCGTACTCGTTAGTCCTGTCGTTATTAGCCATTTGTATGCTCTCCTCCTCTAATCTTTGAGTTTAATATCTGTAGTCAGCGTTGACATAAGCAAGCAGTATACGCGCAAAAAAGAACAAGAAATACAATCTTGCTTGGCAGGTTTTTCGGTTCTACACAGGTTAATATCTTCAGCGGGGTAAACCGAAAAATACCTTGTGATTCACCAAAAGAGCTTAGAGCAAAGTTAAACTACTATCTAATTCATTTTACGCAAAATTTATAAACCGCTCGGGTTTCTGAGAAGCAACTTAGATCTGTAGTATGTTTTTGAAAAGACGTTGCTTATTTTATTCATCATAGCATCCCTCACGACGACTGTCAATATTATGTCGTATTACTTTTAGGGCTAATGCAAAGCAAAAACTGGTTCAAAAGGGTAAAAATCTGACGAAAGTACAATACTGGCGGAGGCTTTAATTTAATTGTCTTCCTCTGAGCAGTATGTAAAAGCACAATTGGGACTTTTGGGGTATTCTATTCTATATTATGAAGCTTGAACTGGGCTTACCTCAAATTAATTTTAGTTACACCACCTCTGTTTCTCACGAAGACCGTACTTTTATATAATGCTAAATTAAATCGAATTTAAGAAAAAATCAACCAGGTCTTTTATTAAAATGTTTCAGAATTGTTAGATTAAAAACAAAGTTGGGTGCTATAATACTAACAGCACTGACAAAAGCCCGGTTTTATCCGTAAATTTTAACAAAGGAAAGTAAATAAAATGCCGTTTCCGAACTTTGCGGGCAAGCACGCCCACGATTCGTTTTTCACGCCCCAGGATTGGGTACGCTATTTCAAGCGTGAGAATACTATCGCCAATTTTGCCGCCCCGGAAGGAATTATTTTCTGCTATCAGAATTATTTATTTGACTATATTATCCAGAATGAAGAAGTTGAAGCTTTTGGTTTGCCTTTTAACGAGCTTTACTTACTCAAAAACACTGGCGGACGGGTTGGGATATGTGGTCGTTTTGGAATTGGTGCGCCAGTAGTCACAACTCTTCAGGAAGAATTGATAGCTCTGGGCAGCCGGAAATTTATGAGTATTGGCGCGGCGGGTTGTCTCCAAAAAGGGATTGAAATCGGCCAAATCATAGTTTGCGACAAAGCCATTCGAGACGAAGGCGTTTCGCATCATTACCTTGAGCCGGGCAAGTACGCTTATCCTTCCCCAGAATTAACCACGCGCCTTAAATCAGAACTGGATAAACTCAGTTTAGGTTATCAAGAAGGGTCAACCTGGACGATTGACGCGCCCTACCGGGAAACTGTGGAGGAAGCCCGCCACTATCAGGCCGAAGGGGTTTATACCGTCGAAATGGAAGCGGCGGCTTTGCTGGCGGTAGCCGAATATCGCAAGGTTGAAATTGCTACCGCCTTTGTGATTAGCGATTCACTGGCCGAACTGGAATGGAATCCGCAGTTTCGGGCAAAAGCGACCAAAGATGGCCTTGCCCAGCTTTATCAGGCCGCCAAAGCCGCTTTGCTTTAGAAATTTTCTTATCTCTGGAATTGATTAATTAACAATGCAGTTTTTAGTTTTACTCTGGATGAAAAATAATGCACAAAAAGATAAAAAAGATAAAAATACTTTTGGCAATTACGCAGGGAGAACGCGGCGGAGCGCAAGAATACGTTTTGCGACTTGCCAGCAGTTTACCCAAAGAACAATATGAGGTAACAGTCGCGTGCGGGCCAGATGGGGCAGAACCTTATAATTTGCTAAAGCAAGCTCAGGCGCAAAGCTTGAAAACGGTAGAGCTTAAATGGCTCAGGCGCGACATTCTGCCTTATCAAGACATACGCGCTTTAGTGGAATTAGTCGCTTTTTTGGGGCGGCAAAAGTTTGATGTTACTCATTTTGTAAGCACTAAAGCCGGAGTGCTGGGACGGATGGCGGCAAGATTAACCTTACGCCCTGCCATAGTTTACACCGTGCAAGGCTTTGTCTTTAACGAATTACTTTCGCCTCGAAAAAAGCTGGCTTATACCTGGGTGGAAAGAATCGGCGGCTGGCTCGGCCATTACTTGATAACGGTAGCCAAAAACGAAGAAGAGCAAGCTCTTAAGCTGAGAATCGGGCGAAGCAGCAAAATTAAAACAATTGCCAACGGGATTGAAGTCGCTAAAATCCCGCAAGCTGACCTCACAGCCGAGCGCGAACACTGGCGCAAGCATTTCGGGCTGGCCGCTAACGCCCCGGTTATCGGCACAATCGCCAACTTTTACCCGCCAAAGGGCTTACCCGTTTTAATTGAAGCCGCTGCTTTGCTGAAAACCCGGCTTCCTCACGCCCGCTTTGTGGTGATTGGCGATGGTGAACTCCGACCACACCTGGAAAAGTTGATTGAGACGCATGCTTTGCAGGAACAAATGATATTGGCCGGAAAACATTCGGAAGCTTACAAAGTTTTGCCTCTGTTCGATGTTTTTGCCCTACCTTCGATAAAAGAGGGCTTACCCTTCGCCCTGCTCGAAGCCATGACCGCCGGGCTACCCTGTGTGGCAAGCGAAATCGGCGGCATTCCCGATGTAATTCACCCTGAGCAAACCGGGCTACTAATGCCACCTGCCCGCCCCGAAATTTTGGCCGAAAAGCTGGTTTACTTGCTGGAAAACGAAGCCGAAAGAAAGCGACTAGGGCAAGCCGCCCGCGAGAAAGCCTTGAACGAATTTGATTACAGCATTATGGTTAGCCAGACCGAGCAAGTTTATCAAAGTTTGCTGGCGAAAAAGATTAGCAAAAAAGAACAATATTAGGCTTCCCTGACCCCCAAAGTGCGATGCCATTGCTTGATTTGGGGCTTGAACTCGCTTAAATCGTAAGCCTCTAACGGGATTAGCAAAAGCTCTTGCTGGCCTTCTTCGGGCGCGGCGGGGATAATATCTGCGCTACCTCGTTCGAGGCTGGGCAAGGGCAGCTCGTCGGCGAACAAATAGCGGCGGTCTTCCGGGACTTGCCAGCCTGCTGTCAGGGTTGGCAGCACCGGTAAGCTTTGGGCTAGTTCCAGCAAGGTACGGGCCGCCTTTGGTTCGTTCTGCAAAAGGGCGGTGTACCACAAGGCAAGGGCGGCACATACCTCGCTAGTCAAAACCCGCCCGATTTCCCAGGCCGATAAAGCCTGGCCGAAAATTTGGGGCAATTGGTCAGCGTCGAGCTTCCTTACCCCTAAGTCGCTCAAAAACTGGCGGATACGCTGGTAATCAAATTCTGGCTCAGGCTCTTTTTTAAGCCGCGAATTATCACCCTCGTACTTAGAGCTATAGGGGTCGTAATCATATTCGCTACTGTAAGGGTCATGCTCGTAAGCCCGGTTATAAGCCGTATCCTCGTCACTTTTGGTACTGGAAGTGGCCCAATTTGAGCCGTAATAATCCGCTTTTGGAGCAGAATCTGTATTCAAATCAAAGAAAAAATCGCTATTGTCGGGCGCACCTTTGGGTTTAGCTTTTTCTTCGGGTTCGGGCGAAGTAGCGGTTTTAGAATATACTTCTTCAAGCTGTAGCACCGGGTAAAAAATATCCGAGCCGGGATAGCGAAAGACTCGCCGGAAAATTAACACCCCGTCTTGCTCAAGCGGTGTCCAAACCACCCGATTCGGCGGCATATAATTACCGTTGCCAACCGGGATAAAGGCGGTATGGCTCAGGCGGCTATCCAGTAAATCCCGAAAAGCCCGCCCAAAATAATCGTTATAGTAAGCAAAATCCACCAAAATTTCGATAAGAGCCGCTTCGTCGGGGTAAAGATAATGTACCGCTTCTAAAGCCGGGCCAGTCGCAAAATTTACTACTTTTTCACTCAGCCAGCGATTATAGCTTACGTCCCATTCGATTTGTTTGCGGGAAGCCGAAAGATAAAAATCGGCGTGTACCGCGAAGCCCAGCCCGCTCCCTTCCTGGGTCGGGAAATGGGCGAAAAAAGGCACAGGCTCAGGACGACGTTTCAGGAAGAAATCGCCCCCGCTCCAGGGCATCCGGGCCAAAGGGTAAGCCAGAGCCAGATTTGCCCGCCGCACCTGCGCCCAGGTCGAGTCTTGCAAGCGGGCCACCAGTTCGGGCGGCTCAATCTTAAGCGGCTTGCGCGGCTCGACCAATAACCAATCGTGACGAGTTTCAGGGGGAGGCGCGGCGTTTTTCTTTGCCCCAACCTCTGTTTCAGTTTTGCGAAAGGTCAAACGGCTAACCTTTACCTGTTGCGCCAAATTATCCGGCCTGATAGATAATTCCCGGCTATCTTTGGCAACACTGGTCAGGCTGGCCGAATCGTTAATTCTTTCGCCGGGTAGCAAGGCACTCAGTTCGCTAATATAAGGCAGAAAAAGCAAAGTATAATCGTTCAAAAGCGGTAAACAAGCCTCGCGTACCTGCCGGGTCAGAGCCAAAGATTTAAGAGGCAGCCGGACAATCGTAGCGTACCCGGCTTTTTTTAGTTTCGCCAAAACTTCTTGCTCGGCAGTTGGCAAAGCTTCGGGCAACCGCAAATGTGGCACGCTTAAAATTGGTAGCTCGGCTTTATCCAGATTGGCGGGGGCGGCGGGCGAATCTAGCAGCGACAAAGTTTCGGCCCGGCTAAACCCGAACTGGTACAAGCCGGAATAAATTTCGGGTGCGTCGCAAATTTCTAGCACTGCCCGGAAACCCAAACCTTTGTAACCAATATATTCTCCGGCAGGCTTGGTACTTTGGCCCATCGCGCAAAGCCCCCGCACGTCGGCTTCGTCGAAAGGCTGGCCGTCGTTGGCGAGGTAAAAGGCGGTAGCGGTTAATTCCAGATGGCAGCGATAGGCAAAAGGCTCAATTTTGGCTTTGCGAAGCTGGGTTTGCTTGTGCATCGCGTCTACCGCGTTCTGAATTAGTTCCAGCAAGTAGCGACCCCGATACTGGTTAGCAATCGTCCGCTCCAAATAAGCCCGCTCTTTTAAGCTTGCCAGATAATCCTTAACAAAGGCTGGGTCAGCTTCTTCGCCTGCCTCCGAAGCGGTTAATCGCCGCCATAGCCCGATAAAGCGTTGCTGCAACTGCTCGATTAAAATCGCGCCTTGCCCGCTATCGTTTACTTTCGCCTTCCTGTTAGCCATTCCGCCCTTTCTACCAATTAACCGCAAATCATAGACTTATGTCAACCCGGTTACTGTTAATTTTGTTTTCAACTTTTGCTTCTTTATTGTAAGCTTCATGACGACAAACTGCAATCCTGCCTGTTATAGGTCAGGGCTAATGGGCTAAACAAAAAAGACCCTCTTTTGGTAAGATTTAAGCTCCTGGCCTAAATCAAAACCAAAGGAGAGTCCCAAGGCTGTCCGGCAGTAGATGCTTACCAGCCTAACAATCTGGTAATTCAGGATGATGAAGCCGACGTATTCAGCAAGCGCAACGGCAAAACCCCCAGTACGCCGGGCGATAAACCCGCACCGGGTGTGGATTGCTCGGCTTACCCGCAATTCGGCAACAGTGATATATTCGTTAGCGTGGTAAAGCCCTAGCTTTCCTCGCCAATTGGGATTAAAGTAAAAGAGGGCAAGCCTTCGCCCGCCCTCTTTGTTGTCTAGCCCACTCCTCTTTTACTCAGTCCTTAGTTCTCAGCACTCCCGAAATGCGAAGCCCGGCGGATTGCGCTATAATCTGGCAAACAACAGATTTCGAGAGTAAAGGGGAGATAGATTATTTTGACCGAAAGCCGCAAGCTACGTCTGGCTTATTTCAGCCCGCTCAATCCGGTGCAATCCGGCATCAGCGATTACAGTGAGGATTTGTTGCCCTGGTTGGCCCGCTACGCCGAAATTGATTTGTATCTGGATAATTACCAGCCGTCCAATCCTGAAATAAGCCAATCTTTCGGGGTTTATCCGGCTTCGCAATACTCAAAACAGGCCGGACGCTACGAGGCTACCCTGTTTCATATGGGCAATAATCGCGAGGCCCATTCTTATATTTATCAGGCTTTGCAAAAATCGGCGGGGCAGAGTATTTTGGTGTTGCACGATTATATTTTGCATCATTTTATGTTTCACGAATTTATTTCCAAAAGCAAGCCGCTGGATTATATTCGGTTGATGCAGCGAATTTACGGTAAGGAGGCCGAAAAAGCGGCCCGCGAGTTTATCAAGGGCCATTTCCCGACGGCTATGTTTGATTATCCCCTGTGCGAAACTTCGATTGAGGCGGCGAAGGCAGTTTTGGTACACAGCCAGTATGCCCGCGACCTGATTTTGCAAAAATATCCCCAAAAAAGAGTGGGGCTGGCCCGAATGGGTGGGCCATTGCCCGAAACTGCCACCCGTGCCGAAGCCCGCACCCGACTTGGTTTACCGCAGGACGAATTTATTGCCGTCTCTCTTGGGCATTTGAACCCTTACAAACGACTGGATAGCGCGTTATGGGCCTTTAAGGGTTTCAGCCGGGATTACCCCAATTCGCGCTATATTCTGGTCGGTAGCCAATCCTCGCATTATAATGTTAAGGCGATGATACAGGCTTTGGGGCTGGAAGCTAAAACTCAATTGACGGGTTATGCCAGTGGCGAGGCTTACCGGGATTATTTAGCCGCCGCCGATGTCTGCATCAACTTGCGCTACCCGACGGCGGGCGAAACTTCGGCCAGTTTGCTCCGAATTATGGGAGCAGGTCGCCCGGTTTTAGTCTCGCGAACCGGGGCATTTGAAGAATTGCCCGATGAGGTTTGTATTAAGGTAGATGTGGACGACGCGGAAGAAGAGCTTTTACTGGAATATTTGAAACTGCTCGCCAATCGTCCCGAACTGGCCCGACAACTAGGGCAAAACGCCCGCCGCCATGTCGCCGAAAACCAGCGTCCCGCCGATTCCGCCCACGATTATTATCTTTTCCTGTGCCAAACTCTAGGCCGAACACCCGAAATCGAGCCTTTACCCCTGAGCGAAGCCGAGCGCAAGGCCTTTGAAGATTGGGCCGAGCCTCTGCCTGAATTTGAGGCGGGTAGCAGGGATATGTCCATAGAGAAACATGTGCTTTCGGATACTCTGCTTGGCGACATCGCCCAATCCCTCGCCGAACTGGGCATCAGCGACGACGACCCGCTACTTGGTGAGGCGGCAGAAATTCTAAAGTTTGTAGAGTAAAAAAGAGCTAAACTGCGGCTGAAATTTACCTTCAAAACTAATTGTAGTAAAATATGGCGGGCTAGTGATTGAAAGAGGGTAAGTATGACAATACAGTTAGAAGTTTTAGAGCAGGGAGAGCAATTAGAGCAAGTGGCAAGCGTACTACACGGCAAGATTGGGGTGCGGTTGGCCCGCTATTTGGATGCTTACGTCGAAGAACAGCAGTTGGGGCATGTTTTTGGCCCTGATACCGACCTTGATATTCCCGGTATGGGTAAGAGAAGAGCAGATGTTGGCTTTGTTGCTCTGGAAAAAATGCCTGCCCCGATTGACGATGCTTTGCCTTTCGCGCCGGATTTGGTGGTGGAAATTATTTCCCGTATCGATGATTGGAGCGAAATTGTAAATAAGGCTAACTTATATTTGCAATGCGGGGTACGTCTGGTATGGGTGGTTGACCCCTATGGTAAAGGTGTATTTGTCTTTCGCCCTCAGCAACCCAAGCAATTGCTGAATTTAAGCGATGAGCTGGACGGAGAAAATGTTGTTCCCGGCTTCAAGCTTCCTGTTAGCAAACTGCTCAAGCTAAGATAGTATTTTTCGCTTTAAGCCCATAATGTGAGCCTAAAGCGAAAAATGAGCCAGAAACCTAGCGAATGAAAAGCAGCACGACAATAGCAACGATAATTCGATACCAGCCAAAGGGGATAAGGGTAAAGCGACTGAGCAGGGCGATAAAGGATTTAACGGCAAGCCAGGCGGTGATAAACGAAACTACAAAGCCAATCGCAAAAGTCGGTATATCGGAAGCGTTCAAGATTTTCAGGCTTTTGAGCAACTCGTAGGCGGTGGCGGCGAAAAGAGCCGGAACTGCCGCGAAGAAAGAATATTCCGCCGCCGTTTTGCGTTCCAGTTTCATTATCATACCGCCGACAATGGTTGAAGCTGAACGGGATGCACCGGGCCAAAGGGCTAGACATTGAAAAAGGCCGATTACCAGAGCTTCGCGCCAGGTTAATTTATCCAGACTATCAATTTTATCAACTTTGGATTTGGGCAACAGCAATTCGACCAAAATCAGAGCCACGCCGCCAACACCTAGACCGATAGCTACGGTTGTCGGGTTGAACAAGTTAGTTTTGATGAAATCACGACCAATAAAGCCTAGAAACAAGGCCGGAATAGAGGTAATAATCAAAAGGGTGATACCGTTCAGACCTCGAAACCCGCTTTTAGCCTTAAAATCGAGCAAACCCATAAAGCGTTGCCAGTACAAAAAGACTACCGCCAGAATTGCGCCAAGCTGAATAAAAATTTCAAAAGTATTCGCCTTCTCTCCTTCAAAGCCCAAAAGCCGTCCGGCAATAATTAAGTGGCCGGTAGACGAAATTGGCAAAAATTCGGTTATTCCTTCAACGATGCCTAGAATAAAGGCTTGCACTAATTCCATTAAGTAAAAGCTCTCCTTATATTTAGTTAAAATGCTAACCTAAGTTGCCATACAAATTTTTTAATGTCATAACTTTAGTATACAACATTTTTTAATAAAATTATGAAGCGAATAAGACAATTATATGAACAAAGCTAAATAATTGGGCTTGCGCTTCAAGACGGGCAAGCAATCCCAATGCTCGACGGTGAGCGGTTCGGCACCATCGGCGGTTAGATAATCAAGCAAATAACGGATTGGGCTGGGGTCGCCTACGAGCTGCACATGGTCAACTCCCTGACCCGTCGGGCCGCTAACTTCTTTGTGAACTACTTTTACCCGCCAATCTGAGCCATCCGGCTTGGTTTCGGGTAAATCCAGCTTTGCGCTTTCTTCGGTGACAATCGTATCACCCGGCCCAAAGCTTTCGGGCGGCTGTGGGTCAACCGGGTAGCCGTGTTCATAAAGCGGCTGCGATTGGGCATAGCGGTCTTGCACCAGCACCCGGCGGCGGGTACGCTGGGAATTGCTGTAAAACACCCGAATTTCTTCGACTTTATCAAGCCGGGCCAATTGTTCGGGGTCATCCAGTTTTTCGATAGAAGCGTTTACCGGGTAGCCCGGCCTTGAGCCATAGGGGTAAACTTGTTCCTCGCCCGCTTCGTTGAGGCAGTAAAGATAATTGGTGCGACCTAATGGCAACAAATCGCGCACTGAGGCGGTTTGCTGGCTTAAATACTGCTGCAAATCGTAATCAGCCTGACCGCGTGCCGCCTGTACCGTCAGCCTCACGCGGGTAAGCGGATTGCGAAAGGTTCGGGCTTCCATCAGGCCAACCATAATCTTTGCGCTGGCGGTAGGTACACCGATATAACTGGTTTCCCCGCCTTCGTAGCCATAGTAAGCTGCTACTGCCCCTTTGTTAGGGGTGGCACATAGTATCAGGCGGCGCACATCTTCGGCGTAAGCATTACTCTGTACGTAAGCCCGGCTGACCAGCCCACCCATGCTATGCGCCAAAATATCAACTTTGCTGTAATCAACATTTACGCTGGAATGTTTGGTGACAGCCAGAGGTGAAAGCCGCCGGATAGCCTGAATCTCTTGCCCAAGCTGTACGCCCGTGTCCTCTACGCCCAACCGCCAATCGTAAGGGAAAGGAAAAAGCGAAATTCCCGGCACATAACCAATCCGCCGTAAGCCCTCGATTAAGCCAGTGTAGACCCCCGTGATAGGGTCGAGCTTGCCACCCGCCAGCGAAAAAGCCGAGGGCCACGACCCCAGAAAGCCGGGAACAACTATCAAAGGGTGAATAGTTTCGGGCAGAACTTTCAGGACGGGCGGAGATGAAAGAAAGGGCAATTGGTCGGCAACCCGGGTTAGTTTTAGCCAAACAGTTTCAGGCGGCTTGATACTCAAGGCGATACCTCATAAACAATTCACTATTTTTTTCGTAAATCGAAATCAATCCCAATTTTAATATTTTTTCGATGGGAAAACCCAAACCCGACCCGCTCACCAACGTCGGATTTTCGCTGCCGCCGACGATTTTAGGGGCAAGCGTCCAGAAAATTTCATCACCAAAATTTTTAGAAAGCATCGCATAATTCAGGGTTGGCCCGCCTTCGCAGAGCAAGTGCCGCACGCCCAATTGCTCATAAAGTAGGGCAAGCATCTGGCCTAAATCCGGATGTCCTTCGCTATCACTACCCAGCCGAAAGACACGGGCGCGTTCGGCCAAAGCTGTCTCACGTTCGGCGGAAGCGTCCTTGTACAAAAAAACTACCCGGCGCGAGGCGGGAGCAGCGAAGAACTTTTTATCGAGCGGTAAATTTCCATCCCGGCTAATCGTAATGCCGAGGGGGTGGGGCGCGTCGGGATAATAGCGGGTGCGTTCGCCCAGTAAACCGGGCCGAATATCTGGTACAAAGCTATCCCGCCGAAAAGTTTCCGCCCCAATCAGCACCGCATCCGCTCCCATTCGCAAACGTCCCATAAAATGAAAATCAGTTGGCGAACCCAGCCCGGTAGCGTTTTTGGCGACAGTTACGGTTTTGCCGTCTGCACTGGAAACCATATTAAAGTAAATATAAGGCCGTCGCCCGCCATTGGGTAAAGCCACGCCGTCAAGGGGGAAGGCCAATTCTGGTACGCTATAAACTTCGTCCGGCTCATAATTTCGGGGAATAGTTTCGGGCGGGAAAAGGCGGCGCATAAAATTCTTTCTTTGACTTATTGCGAATTGGCATCGGGGGAAATCAGGCGGCGGAAAACCAGGTAACTACCCTGAAACGGGCCACGCCCCTGCTGCTCCCAGAAAGTGCGGACATAACCATAAGTTGGGGTAATCTTGGCAAGTTCCCAACCGGCCTCGCTCATCTCGCGCACTACCGTTTCAAAGCGGCTGGTCAATTCATCTTTCCGCAAATGGCGGCGATTGTATTCCCAAATTGGCATTTCGTGAGTTTTGAGTTTTGAGTTTTGGGTTTTAAGTTTTGAGCAATTAAACTTAAAACTCAAAACTCAAAACTTAATAAAGTTTAGCCGATGCGCGATTCTACAGCGTTCCAGTCGATGTTGGAGAAGAAAGCTTCGATGTATTTGGGGCGTTCCGCCGGTTTGTAATCCAGCAAGAAAGCGTGTTCCCAGACATCCATTACCAAAATCGGCTTGAAGCCCGCCGGGTTGCCATCTTCGTGCAAAGTAACCCAGTGGTTCGAGAGCCTTTGGGTGAAGGGGTCTTGGAAGGTGATAGCCCAGCCTACCCCGCGCATTCCGCCAACCTTTACAAAATCGGTTTTCCAGGTATCAAAATCGCCGAAGCTGGTAGTAATGGACTCCATCAACTTGCCGCCGGATTGGGGCTGGCCCGAACCATTAGCAGTCATATTGCCGAAATAATATTCGTGCAAGCGCATACCGTTATACTCAAAACCCAGACGGCGGGTTAATTCAGCAAAGGCGGGGTCGGCACTTCCGGCCTTGCCGTTGCCAATCAAACCGGAAATCTGTTCATTTAAAAGATTGGTATTGGTGACATAGCCTTTGTATAGCCCAAAATGAGTTTCTAGGGTCTTATCCGAAATGCCGTTTAGACCAGAAAGATTAAAATCTTTGGCCGTATAAGTCTGTGCAACAGTGGTCATGAAATTCCTCCTGTTAGTTTCTTTTTTCGTTTCGCTTACTTTTAGCTTAAAGCTTGGCTCTGGAATAGCTGGTACAGATACAACAGAACGCCCGGTAGATGCTTAAAAGAAATGTTTGCCAGGCTACGGGCGTAAGTATAATCCTTTTGGCCCGCTTGTCAAGAAATCAGCCTTCTATAATAGTGATTATTAAGTAAACTTTCTTGCACTAAAATTGGATTAAGTTATGTAAAGCCGGAATTCTTTTAGTTCAACTTTCCGCAAATTCGAGTGTGTTTATCAATATATACGGTATACCGAGACTGCCGCTCCAGGGAGTAAGATTGCGAAGAATAACGGTGTTGTTGCCCACTTTCAGCACTTCTGGCGGGATAGCTACCGACATTTGCCCCCAAAAGCGGTCAGAGCCACCCACGCCAGTATCGTTGCCGGGAGTATTGGGGAAAGAACTTGCCCCTTCAAAAACTACTCGGTCATTCACCAAAACTTGAAACTGGCAATGCTCGGCCCGCTCATCGTCCAGCCCAGTCAGCCGTAAATTCAGCTTGCGCGGCGTACCGTTCAGCTTGAAAGTAACCGTACCCTGCTCATAACCGCTGCCCGCTCCGTACAAGGCGACTTCTGGCCGCCCGTAGAGTGTGCTATCATCCCGGCTATAAGTTCCCTTCAAATCAACCGGGCTAATTCTGGCGGGTAAATTGCTGGCAGACTGGCCCAGATTTGAGCCGCCCACAGGCGTAACGGTTGGCAAACTACCCGGCCCGTTCGTGGCAGGGTTGGCGGCAGTGGTCACACCTGGCAAGCTGGCTTCAGATGGACGGTTATTCGCCCCACCTAACGAAGAAATCAGCCAGACCAACCCGGCCAAAAGCAACAAGCCCAAAGCTGCCCCAATCAGCATCCAGCTTTTGAAACCGCCAAAGCGCGGTGGAGCAGCAATGGCTTTGGCCGAAAAAGCCTGAGTAGGTTCTTCCGGCCCGGCTATTATTTTATAACCACAATTTCCGCAAAAAACATTTCCCGGTGGGTTCAAATTATTACAATTGGGGCAACGTACCATCATAATTTCTGCCTGCCTTGCTTCCTAAAAGTCCAATTAATTAGCCTTTAATAAAAGCAAAGCAAGCCATATGCCAGACTCAAATCAGGCAGAGGCAAGTAAGGCCGCATCGCTGGCCCAGTTAATTGTTAATTGGGGCGTTTTGTGCCAGTTAGCGCAATTTTGCAAGGCCGCATAAAGCTCTTGTTTAAGCTCAGGAGTGACTACTACGCCCGGTTCAAGGAAAAGCTTTTTAACTTCAAACTTGCCTTCGCTGCGATGAGCTTTGGCATCCAGCCGCCCCACCAGTTCGCCCCGATGCAAAATCGGCAAAGTAAAGTAGCCGTACTTGCGCCTGGCTTCGGGGGTATAACATTCAATGCGGTAATCAAAATTGAACATCGCCAGCACTCGCGCTCTATCCCAGACCAGTGGGTCGAAAGGGGAAAGTAGTGTTGTCAGCTCTGGCTGAACTTTTCCGGCCAAAACCTGCTCGGCCAGCGCCAGATTTTCAGGATGAATGTAAGCCGTTTCTTTATTAAAACTGGCTATTTGTGCGCTTGCCAATATACCCTCAGCAGCCAATTTCTCAATTAGTAAAGTAGTCTCGCGCTTATCGGTTCGGAAATAATCGGCTACCCATTTCGCAGTAGTAATCCCCAGAGCCTTGACCGCTTTAAGAGCCATTACCCGCCGTACTTCTTCCAGCGCAGGAGGCGGATTATTATTCCAGCCGGGCAAGATTTTTTCGCGCAAATCGTAAATGCGGTGAAAGTTATGGCGGCGGGCAATCATCAAATGTCCGGCAGTATGCAAACGTTCCAGCATAACTTTTTCGGGCTTCCAGTTCCACCAGCTACCCTTAATTCCGTCAGTTCGCTCAAAATCTGACGAGCGAACCGGCCCATTTGCCTTTACATTGGCTAAAAACTGCTCGGTTTCGGCTTGATTTTCTTCCAGCCAATTCTGCGCTCTTTGCGCCCGGCGGGTATGTTGCATCAGCCGCAAGTAAAGCGGGTAATCTTCGATGGGAATAAAACAGGCTTCGTGCGACCAGTATTCAAACAATTGACCCTCAGCTAAAAGTTCATCCAGCCAGCCCGCATCATACTCACCTAACCTACTCCATAAGACCAGATAAGGGCTACGAGCAACCACGTTAATAGTATCAATCTGAAGTAAGGCCATTTGGCGAATAATGCTGAGAACGTCAGCTTTGGTAGCAGGATGAAGGGGAGGGGTAGCCAAACCCATTGCGGCCAGCATCAAAGTTTGAGCTTGATTGTGACTAAATTCGAGCATTGTTTTGTCCTCTAAATTCGTTAAAGTTTGTAATTCTAATAATAGCACATTAATTCGCTCAAGGCAATCAGACAACTATTCCTGAATTGTTACAGTTTGTAATACAAACGTAATATAAAAGTTAAAGAAAAAGCCTTATTAATATTGTTTTATAAAGGGATTTATATTAAAATAAGTTTACACGATGCACTATGTGTAACACCTAAATAAACATAGGTGGCTCGAATTGGGTAAACAAATACCCGCAGCTTAATAACTTTTACTGAACTACGCAAGCGGTGTTTTAAGGCAAGGCTACGAAGCCCGTTCCAATACCGAATGCTTCCCGCTCAAGTCCTCTCCGCGTTTTAATTCTGATTTCTACCGTCAAACTATTTTGCTTGCTTTTTTGTACATTGCCGTACTGATTTTGGCGTGTGTGCCATTTTACAGACTGGTTGTTTTGTTGTGTCTGTAGTATGCAGTAGAAATTATATTAAAAGATTAAGAAATGAAGTAGTGAGATTGGGGTAAACATGGACTGGTTTATTATATTTTTAGTGTTACTTTCGGTGGGATTGGCAATCCAGGCAGGTTACACCCTCTACCTGATGCTCTACACCTGGGATGACAAAAATTTGGCTGATACCTTCCGCAGCCCTAAAGTTTTCCTGCCTCCCCAGTTGAGCTTTACCGTCCTCCTTCCCGCCAAAAGCGAGGAAGAAGTTATTCAAGGTACCATCCAGCGCGTCCTGGATATTAACTACCCCCGCGAACTGGTCGAAGTCTTCGTCATTCTCCAGGAAGTCGATACCGGCACTCGCGAACAGGTCGAAATCAAACTGGCCCAACTCGAAGCCGAAGGCATCAACAACGTCAGGCTCGTCATCTTCAACTCTCCCCCCTTCAACAAGCCCCACGGTCTTAACATCGGCCTTAAATACGCTTCCAACGATGTCGTCACT